>DASVBB010000189.1:0-39610 GCA_036376045.1 Nitrospira sp. | reverse complement strand
CAGAAACTGAGTGCCGGAGCATTGAAAAAGATCGTCGATTATTTGTCGCAGGTGAAGGCGGGTGCGCCACCACCGAAGATTTCGTAATCTTGGCCGTCTATCTGTAGACATAAGGGAGTTTACCCATGAAAGCATTGATGTCAGTGGGCGCCTTGGTAGGAGTCATCGGACTTCTCCTGCTTGTCGGGATGATCTTCGATGTCGTTCCCTCCAATACCGTGCGCTTGGTCGAAGGCTATATGCCGATGCAAATGCTCTCCGAGCTGGCGATTTTCGTCGCCGGGTTTACGGGCTTGAGCTATATGCTGAGCTCGATGGGGATGGCGATTCCCCGATTCTGGCAGGGTATTGGTTTCTGGGCGTTCATTCTCCTGTATCTCAAGTTCCGCGTTTATCCTCCCATTCCGTTCAGCGTGCGCGCCATGTACGGGACCGTGTCGCTCGTTGCGGTCTTCATGTGGGTGTCGTCGAACGAGGAAGACTGGAAGAAGTTCAAGCAGCCGATTATGAACGTGCTTGATGCGCAGAGCGGCGGCAACAAGCTGCTGCGCTACGCCTATCTCATTCTCCTTCCGATCCTCATCGGCGGATTTTCCTACAACGCAATGAGGCCGAAGTCGGAAGAGCCGATCGAGCTGCGCACGGTGCATCCGGCGCCGCCGGCCAGCACCAAGGTGCACGGCAAGACCTACGTGCTGCAGACCTCACAGAATCCGTATCGTGTGAATCCGGAAGGCAAGTATGATCAGGAATATACCAACGCCAACATCGTCGAACAGGGCATGGGCCGGTTGATGAAGCCCAACGCCAATCCCTGGGATGAAAAGAGCCAGGGCTATTTGAAGTATGTGCGTGAAGGCGGCGAGATCTTCTTCCAGAATTGCCACTTTTGCCACGGCGATAATTTGAACGGCCGCGGCTTGCATGCGTTCGCGTTCAACCCGATCCCTGCAAACTTCACGGATCCGGGAACGATTGCCCAGCTCCAAGAAACATTCATCTTCTGGCGTGTGTCTAAGGGTGGAATCGGATTGCCCAACGAAGGCTTCCCCTGGGCTTCGGTCATGCCGCCCTGGGAGCAGCACCTGACGGTCGATGAAATCTGGAAGGTGATTTTGTTCGAGTACTGGCACACGGGATACTATCCCCGTACCTGGGATTAATCGTCTGAAGAGCTTCATAACCTGGATATATTGAGATGAGGGTAAACATGAGAAACAGTTCAAGTCGGAAGGCAGGAGTGGTTGCCGCAACCGCCTTCGGAATGATCCTGGCATCGGGAAGCGTCGGGGTTCCTCTGATCGGAGCCGAAGACATGCCCGAGGGGTTCAAGAAGGGCGATCTGGCCCCGGAACCTTCCGCCGAGATGATCGAAGCGGGCAAACGCGTCTACTTTACCAAGTGCGTGTGGTGTCACGGGGTTGATGGGGCCGGCGATGGACCTGGTGCCGACCGCCTGTGGCCTCGCCCGCGCAACTTCAACCAGGGCACGTTCAAGATCCGTCACACGGCGAGCGGCGAGCTCCCGCTGTTCGACGCTCGTAAGCCGACTCCCGGTCAGAACGACCTGTTCGAGACGGTGACCCACGGGTTGCCCGGCTCGGCCATGCCCTCCTGGGAAGGTATCTTGACGGAAGAGCAGCGGCTTCAAGTCCTGTCCTTTGTCACGACCCAGTTGGTCAAGGATCGGAAGTTTACCGACAAGCAATCAGAAAGTCAGACGATTCTCCAACTTGGAGATATCAAGCCGATAGCTGCGACGGAAGAGAGCCTGAAGAAGGGGTCGGAGTTGATCGTCGAGAAGAAGTGCATCGAGTGCCATGGCGTTGAGGGCCGGGGCGATGGTAACGCCTTCAACCTGAAGGATGACTGGGGCTTTGCCATCCAGCCTGCGAATTGGCACAAATGCTGGAACTTCCGTGGCAGCCGGCAGGATCCGTACAACGTGAGGAACATCTTCCGGACCTTCTCGACAGGCGTGAACGGAACCCCGATGCCCTCATTCGCAGACAACACCACGGTCGAGGAACGTTGGCATATTGCAAACTGGGTCAATTTTCTTTGCGAGCGGGATACCGCTGGCAATCCACTTCCGATTGATCCGTTGACCGACAAGCCGAAGATCAACTTCGTCATCCCGTCGGATCCGGTCGAAGGCGAAATTCCGACCGATCTCGAAAACGAAGCCTGGCAGAAGGCTGCGAAGCGCTATGTGGCAATGGGTGGTCAGATCACGCACAAGCCGAGGAACTTCGTCAACCGTATCGACGACATCTGGGTTCGTTCACTCTACAACGACAAGGTCATCGTGTACCTCTTGGAGTGGGATGACCGCACCAAGAGCGTCGCCGAGGGCAAGCTGCCCTGGGCCCCGACACAGGTGAACGTCGATGTAAAGGAGCAGGAACCGAAGACCGGGGAAGAAGGCTCCATCGCGTCCAATCAAAACAAGTATGCGGTCTACAACGACGCCATCGCCATAGAAACTCCGGTGAAGTGGAAGGAGTTGCCTGCCCCGATTAAGCCGCGGTATCTGTTCGGAACCAACGATCAGTTCCCCGTGGACATCGTGAAGTGGGAAGCGGATGGCTCTATCCGGGCCTTCAAGGGCACGGGATGGGACAAGGACTTCGAAGAGCGTGACACCTATGAGGAGAACCTCAAGGTGCTCAAAGCCGAGTGGAAGAATGGCCGCTGGTATGTGATGATTCAACGTCCGGTCGGCAACAAGAAAGACCAGGATTATGACGAGGACACGTTCTTTGAGGTCGGTCAGTATATTCCGACCGTGTTCTTCGCCTGGGATGGGCACAATGGGGACGCGGGACGGAAGATGGCCGTGTCGGCCTTCTTCTACACGTTCATGAATCCCCCAATCCCGAGAGAAACCTACATCTATCCGGTCGTGATCGCCTTTGGCGTCGTGCTGCTAGAAGGATGGGTGCTGACGCGCCGCGCGAACAAGAGGAAGGGGAAGACCCTCTAATTCGCGACGGTCTGCAGAGAGAGACAAGACGGAGGGGGTGGGGTAACCCACCCCCTTTTGTTTTGTAAGGAGCTAGCGTGAACACCTCCCTGATTTCCGATGTCACCGGCGTGCTCTTGGCAGGCGGAAAAAGCCGCAGAATGGGCCAGGACAAGCGCTTTCTCTCAGTTGGACCCGGCACGCTCTATGGTCGAAGCTTGGCGGTGCTGCGGGCGGTCTTCGAGCAGGTGGTAGTCGTCGTTGCCCAGGATAGTCCTTCCATCGAAGCCGAGGTGCCCGTCCTGCGGGATCTGATTCCAGACTGCGGAAGTCTTGGAGGGCTCTATACGGGATTGAAGCAGGCAGGGACCGAGTGGGTGTTTGCCGTCGCGTGCGACATGCCGTTTTTGGATCAGGCCACGATCAGGCATTTCGCTGGACTCAAGGGCGAGGCCGACGTGGTGATGGCCAAGCTTCAGAACGGGTTACATCCGATGCATGCGCTCTATCACCGTCATTGCCTTCCGATCATGGAGAGTCTCCTTCACGCCAAGGATTTGAAAGTTCACCGGCTGGCCGAGCATCCTTCGCTCCACGTACGTCTGATCGCGCCGGAAGAACTGGTCTCACTCGATCCCGAAGGACGCTCATTCTTCAACGTCAACACGCCGGATGATCTGTCAGCCGCGCGGTCCATCCATGATCAGCCTTTGAAACCGTCTTCCTGAACGCCATGGCGCGATCGATCGTCATCCTGCATCCCGGAGGTCTGGGCGACCTCCTGCTGGCAGTGCCAGCCATCCGCACTCTCCGGACGGCCTTCCCGGGCCGCCAGGTGTTGCTCTGTGGACAGGCCGATGCGGCGGAGTTTCTGAGCGACTGCGGTCTGGTCGATCGCTGGCTGCCCGTTCAGACGACCGCCTGCACGGCGCTGTTCGCAGGAGCCGCGCCTGATGATCCATGGCTCAGTGACTGGCTACGTCGCTGCGATGTCGCCGTGGCCTGGACCCGTGACGATGCCGGAACGGTTGCCGCCGCATTGAGAGCCAGCGGGGCAGTGGTCGCTATCGCGCAATCGCCGTTCGACTCGACGCTAGAGAGCGCCCATCAGAGTGACCGCTTTGTCGAGATTGTGGGCAGACAGGACAGCCAAGTCTCGGTGGCCACGCTATCGACGCCTGAAGCGTTTCGTGCTGAGGCCGAGGTGTGTCTCGCCCTGTATGGCCTTCCGCGAGAACGATCTCTCGCCATGATCCATCCAGGAAGCGGAAGCCCGCACAAATGTGTGAAACCGGAGGTTATCGCGTCAGTGGTCGAAGGCCTCCAGGCGCATGGTCTGGAGCCGCTGCTCCTCGAGGGACCGGCGGATTATGGAATGGTGGAGCGTCTTTTGGCTCAGCTTCCGCGACGCCCGATTCTCCTGAGAGCTCTTCCCCTGCGCGTGCTGGCCGGAATGCTCTCGAAGGTCGAGCTGTTCGTTGGTCATGACTCGGGCGTCACGCATCTTTCGGCGCTCGTAGGAACGCCGACTGTGGCGATGTTCGGTCCTACGGACCCCGCGCGCTGGGCCCCGCGAGGGTCGGCGGTGACCGTGCTTCAGGGCAAGCCCTGCGAATGCGCCTCGTGGGACGCCGTGAAAACTTGTGGAGCGAAGCCCTGCCTCGACCTGTCGCCTGCAGTCATCATCGATGCCTGCCTCAGGACACGCGCCGTCGCTCTAAACCCTCGAATTTGCTGATCCGTGCCTTGTCTCCTCCTTCAGCGCTGTGCTACAGTGCCAAGTTAATTTTCTCTTCAATGCTAAGGACTTAGGTGTCATTTTGTCGCACGGTGTGGTGCAGGAAAAGGTAACCAACGCGTTGCTCGGCGCCCTCAATGGTGCCCGGGAAAAGGGGCAGTTAAAAACGGCGGCCTGGCCTACGCTCAGCCTGGATGCGCCAAAACGGCCGGAATGGGGAGACCTCGCGTCCACCGTGGCCATGTCCCTGGCGTCCTCGGAACAGCGAGCGCCCCATGATATTGCGCAGATCATTGTCGAGAATCTCCCGCACCGGGACCAACTCTTCGACCGGGTGGAAATCGTTCGACCGGGATTCCTGAACCTCACGGTCAAGCCGGCCCTCTGGCAGGAAACGCTCAAGGAAATCGAGGCTCAAGGCGCCTCGTACGGCACGACCAACCACGGCAAGGGACAGCGGGTGCTGGTGGAGTATGTGAGTGCCAATCCGACCGGCCCGTTGCATGTCGGGCATGGACGGGGGGCGGCTGTCGGCCAAGCTGTCGCCAGTCTGCTGCATGCGGTCGGTTTCGAGGTCGTCAGCGAGTATTACATCAACGACGCCGGCCGCCAGATGAAGCTGTTGGGAGCCTCCGTGAATGCCCGCTATCGGGAACTCTCGGGACAGCCCGCGAACTTTCCCGAGGATGGCTATCATGGCGCCTATATCACGGAGCTGGCAAAGCATCTTAAGTCAAAACTCGATCCAGTGGCCGGCCATCCATCGGAGCAGATTGAGGTCCTATGCCGGACGCTGGCCTATCAGGAACTGCTGAATCTCATCCGTGAGGATCTCATCGCGTTCGGGATCGAATTCGACTCGTGGTTCAGCGAAGCCTCGCTCCTGTCTTCGGATGCCGTCGAGCATGTGCTGGAGGAATTGAAGTCCCGTGAGCTGCTATTTGAACAGGAAGGAGCCTGGTGGTTCCGCTCTTCGGCTTTTGGAGATGAGAAAGACCGCGTCGTCAAGAAGCAGGACGGGGAGTATACCTACCTCGCGTCCGACATCGCCTATCACCGCGACAAACTGCAGCGCGGGTATGACCAGTTGATCGACGTCTGGGGCGCCGACCATCACGGCTATATCGCGCGCATGCAGGCGGTCATGCAGGCCTATGGGCACCCCAAGGAGCGGCTTCAGGTCGTGCTCGTCCAGCTGGTCAAACTGCTGCGGGCCGGCGAAGAAGTGAAAATGTCGAAGCGGACGGGCGAGTTCATCACCATGCGCGAAGTGATCGACGAAGTCGGCGCCGATGCCGCTAAGTTCTATTTCCTCATGCGTGATTCCAAGACCCATCTCGAATTTGACCTGGAGCTGGCCAAACAGCGTTCGGCCGATAATCCCGTGTACTACGTCCAATATGCCCATGCCCGCATCGCGAGCCTATGGCGGGTGGCCGCATCGCGCAACGTCGCGTGTCCTCTGCCCAGCCGGACGGACCTCTCGCTGCTGACCGATCCGGACGAGTTGGGATTGATCCGCAAGCTTGCGGCGTATCCATCCGTGCTCGAAGGGGCCGCGATTGGCCATGAACCGCACCGGATGACCTATTATTTGCAACAGCTCGCTGCGCTGCTGCACACGTTCTATAACAAGCATCGGATTCTTCCGCCCGCTGCAGATGCGGAGGTATTCGAGTCAGCGGCTCCCGGGATCGTGGCCGATGAAGGCGCCAAGCGAGAAACGCTGAGCCCTGAACGGACCGCCGCACGGTTAGCCTTGATGCGTGGCGTGCAGCAGGTCATTAAGAATGGTCTGGCGGTACTTGGCATTTCCGCGCCTGACCAGATGTAGGCAGAACCGGGAAAGGCAAAGATTGTGAATTTTTCAGTTCACCATGCGGATTCCACCACGAGCGCGAGGCTGGGCACGCTGACGACCGCCCACGGCGTGATCGAAACACCCGCGTTCATGCCGGTCGGCACGCTGGGGCCGGTGAAGGGTATCGACCCTCGCGACCTGGAGCAGCTCGGTTTCACGCTGATGCTCAACAACGCGTACCACCTGTACTTGCGTCCCGGACACAAGGTCGTGGCCGAGTTGGGAGGCCTGCACCGGTTCACCGGATGGCCGGGGGCGATCCTGACCGACAGCGGCGGGTTTCAAGTCTTCAGTCTGGCGAAGCTCTGCCGGATCACCGATGACGGCGTGAGTTTTCAGTCGCATCTCGATGGTTCCGCCCATTTCATTACGCCGGAAACCTCCATTGAGATTCAGGAGGCGCTTGGCGCCGATATCATCATGGCGTTCGATCAATGCGTCGCCTTGCCGGCGGAGCGGAGCGCGATTCAGGACGCCGTACGGCGCACCACACTGTGGGCCGCCCGTTGCCAGTCCAGCCGGCGCCGCTCCGATCAGGCGCTGTTTGGCATTGTCCAGGGCGGATTGGAGCCGGAGCTGCGTGTGGCCTCTGCGCGCGATCTGGTCAAGCTGCAATTCGACGGCTATGCGGTCGGCGGTCTCTCCGTCGGCGAACACAAGACTGACATGTACCGGATGCTGGACGTCACCGTGCCGGAGCTGCCGGCGGTCAAGCCGCGCTATCTGATGGGCGTCGGCATGCCAGAAAACCTGGTTGAAGCCGTCGCGCGCGGGATCGATCTCTTCGATTGTGTGGTCCCCTCGCGACACGGCAGGACGGGCTGGCTGTTTACAAGTTTCGGTCGTGTTCTGATCAAGCAAGCGAGGTATCAACGCGATGAAGCGCCGGTCGATCCGTCCTGCGGGTGCCTCGTCTGCGCGCGCTACTCCCGCGCCTATCTCCATCATCTCTACCACGTGAAAGAGATGTTGGCCTCGCGGCTGAACACGATCCATAACCTATGGTTTTTCTCCGATTTCATGCGTCGGATGCGGCTGGCGATTGCGGAGGGCGCCTTTCCGGCATTTCGCGATGCGTTCTACCGTCAGCAACATCCCGAAGAGGGCGGGATCACCACCTGTGCGGATGCGGACGGGAACTCGCTGGACGGATAGTGTGTGAGGCGTATTCACAAGTCTGAGAGAGAGGAACACCTGTATGTGGATGGAATCTGTGGCCTGGGCGCAAACCACTGGCGGAAGCGGATCCGGCACCGGGACACTTCTGTCGCTGGTCCCGTTCCTATTGATCTTCGTGATCTTCTATTTCATGTTGATTCTGCCTCAGCAGAAAAAGCAGAAACAGCAAAAGACCATGATGGAGGCGTTGAAAAAGGGCGACAAGGTGGTCACGGCGTCGGGAATTTGGGGCACGATAACGAATCTGGGAAAAGAGACGGTGACGCTGCAGATCGCCGACAATACAAAAATCAAGATGCAGCGGGAATTCATTGCCCGTTTGCGGTCGGAGGAGGACGACAAAGATGCATAGTCTGAACACGGCAGGCCTGAGCCGGAGGACGGTGAGGATGGGCGCGCTATGAAAAAAGTACGTGGGCGTCTGTTACTGCTGTTGCTGGTCATCGTCATTTCCATCGTGGCCTGCCTGCCGTCTTACCCGGACCTCTATCAGGGCCTGCCGGCCTGGGCCAGATCCATTATTCCAAACAAAGGGATCGCCCTCGGATTGGACCTTCAGGGAGGCATCCACCTGGTGATGGAGGTGGACGAGGACCGGGCGGTGGAAATCGCCGTCGATCGTTCCGTCGTCGCGATCCAGGATTTACTCGTCGACAAGAAGATTCCCGTCGAATCGGTCAAGCGGACTTCGCCGGTACAAATCACCATCCAGTTTCAGAATGCCGACCTGAAACCGCAGATTCAAAAACTGCTCGACGACTTTCCGACATTTAGCGACGTCGACTCCGCCGGTTCCGCGAACACGTTGCTCTGGGAGCTGCGGGAGGCTGAGGGCAAGCGCATCAAGGATTCGGCCATCAATCAGGCGCTGGAAACCATTCGGAACCGGATCGACCAATTCGGCGTGGCCGAGCCGCTCGTGCAGCGGCAGGGCCTGAAGCAGATCGTGGTTCAGCTTCCCGGCGTTCGCGACCCGAAGCGGGCCAAGGATCTGATCAAGGAAACCGCCCTGCTCGAGTTCAAGATGTTGGACGAAGAGAACCAGATGAAACTGGATCTTCCTGCCCGCATTCCGAAGGACCGCGAAGCCGAAGTGGTGAAACAGGCAGAGAGCAAGCTGCCCGAAGGCAGCCAGGTCCTGTTTGAACGGGCGGTGGAACGTGATACGGGGCGTGAATACCGGGTCCCGTACCTGGTGAAAAAACGCGTCATGTTGACCGGCGATGTACTGAGCGACGCGCGGGTCTCGATCGGACAGTTCAACGACCCCTACGTGTCGATTACGTTCGACGGGAAGGGCGGGCGTGAATTCGAGCGCATCACGAGCGAGAACGTCAAGAAACGGATGGCGATCGTGTTGGACAACACGATCTACTCGGCTCCTGTCATTCAGGAACGCATCGCTGGCGGGCGCGCCCAGATCACCGGCACCTTCACGACCCAGGAAGCCAACGACCTGGCGATCGTGCTGCGGGCGGGGGCGCTGCCGGCTCCGCTGAAAATCATCCAGGACCTGACCGTCGGGCCGTCCCTGGGGAAAGATTCGATCGAGAAGGGCGTACGGGCTACGCTGATCGCCGGTGTGATCGTGATGGTATTCATGGTCGTCTATTACCGGCTCTCTGGCGTTATTGCCGACTTCGCCCTGGTCCTCAATCTCATATGTCTGATGGGAGCCTTGTCGGCCTTGTCCGCGACGTTGACCCTGCCGGGCATTGCCGGCATCGTGCTCACGATCGGCATGGGTGTCGATTCGAACGTACTGATCTTCGAGCGCATCCGCGAAGAGCTGCGGAGTGGGAAGGGGGTGCGGCTCGCGGTGGATGGAGGCTACGACAAAGCTCTGCTGACCATCGTCGACTCGCACGTGACGACCTTGATCACGGGCGTCGCGCTCTTTCTCTTCGGCACAGGGCCGATCAAGGGATTTGCCGTCACGTTGTGTCTCGGCATCGCGATCAATCTGTTTACGGCCCTGGTCGGCACCAAGGTCATTTTCGACATCATCAATCAACGTCACAAGGTCGAGCAGTTGAGCATTTAGGGGCGTTCCTTATTCGTTCATGTGAGATCTGAGATGTGAGATCTCGGCGCTTGGCGCCGAGCGTGAAGGAGCCGGCATGTTAGAAATTCTCGGGAAGACAAATGTCGATTTCATGGGCAAGCGCAACTATGCGTTCCTGTTTTCCGGCATCATGGTCGTGCTGGGCATCATCGCCTTGATTCAGATCGCCAGGGGACAGGCCAATCTCGGCATCGATTTCGCGGGCGGGACGGCGGTGCAGTTGAAGTTCGAGCAGCCCATCCGGATCGAAGACGCCAGAAAGGTACTGGAGTCCAACGGCCTTGCCGATGCCGAACTGCAGGAATTCGGTCAAGAGAACAAGTTGCTCATCCGGGTCAAGGCCTCGACGACCATCGAAGAGAAAACGGCCGAGAAGGTCGTGGCCATTTTCACCAAGGAGTTTCAGGGAAACAAGTTTGTGGTGGAGTCCAGCACGGAAATCGGTCCTACCATCGGCAAGAAACTTCAATCCGACGCGCTCGTGGCCATCGTGATTTCATTTGCGGGGATCATCCTCTATATTGCGGCGCGCTTCGAGCTGCGGTTCGGCGTGGCGGCGGCGCTGGCGACCTTCCACGACGTGCTGGCCGTCCTGGGCGCCTTCTACATCTTCGACAAGGAAATCACCCTGCTGGTCGTGACGGCGCTCCTGACGCTGGCGGGCTACTCGCTCACGGATACGGTCGTCGTCTTTGACCGCATCAGAGAAAACCTACGCATCCGGCGGCGGGAGCACGAAGTGACCATGATCAACAATGCGATCAATCAGGTGCTGAGCCGCACGATCGTCACGAGTCTGACCGTGGTGCTGGTCCTCATTCCCCTGACCCTGGCCGGCGGGGAGGTCCTGCACGACTTCTCCCTGGCGCTGCTCTGGGGGGTCATTTTCGGCACCTATTCGTCCGTGTTTGTGGCGAGCCCACTGCTGCTCTTGTGGCCGGGCGGGTCGGGACGCCTACTAAAGCGGGCATAATATGGGGTTGAAAAAGGCATAGGTCACACCCGCCCAGCCCCGGCGCGCCGCGACGCGCCTTTCGCCGGCTGGCATTCTCGCATCGCCGAGACGCCACCTGCGGAGGCGAGATTGATGACCTTTTTGAACACCATGTGAGATACTGAAAGTCCTAGAGGCGGACCTCTCATGACATTCTGGAGTCGTTCCCACAGTCTCCAGCGCAAGATCATCATGGCGATCGTGATGGTCGGGCTTCTGCCGCTGACGTTCCTCCTTGCCCTCACCTACGTCGAAGAACGCCGCGCCTTGCGCGACACCACCGGCACGAATTTCAAAGAGGTGGCGGTCGACGCCGCCCGCCGCATCGAGATGCACGTCACCCGCGTCATGAACGAGGGACAGCAGCTCGCGACCACGCCATTCCTGCGCACCGCCGTCACTGAAGCCAACCGGACCTACGAAGACAAAGATCCCAAGAGCATCCAGGACATGATCAGGGACTGGCAGCAGCGCTGGAAACAGCGGGACAAGCGCAGCGAATTTCCGCTGTTTATCAATCGCATCGTGACCAACTATCTGATCCGCTGGCACGACATCCGGAAATCGGATTACGTCGGCATCCTGGTGACCGATCAGCAAGGCGCGCTCGTCGTCAGTTCGATTCCTCAGGTCGAGTACTTCTATGGCAAGGCATCCTGGTGGCAGGCCGTGGTCAAGGGTGGCAGCACGCAGGCCTACGTCAGCGAGATCATGTTCGATCCGTCGTTCGGAACGCACGTCGTCGTGGTGGCTGCACCGATTTTCGACGACCTCCAGAAGTCGGTCATCGGCGCGGTCACCATTCTCTTGCGCCGCGACACACTGTTCCATTCGATTGCAGATGTCACCATCGGTTCGACCGGTCACGCCATGCTTTTCACCTCCGACGGCACGCCGGTCATCTGTCCCATCCTGGCGCCGGAGGAACATTCGGTGAAGCCGGAGCTGATCAGCGTACTGGGCACGCTCAAGTCGGGCTGGACGGTGGCGGCGGACGACTCGCACGGGAGCAAGGACTCACTGCTCGGGTTCGCACCGGTGCGGTTCAGCCAGCCCTTGGCTCCCGGCAGCATTGGGGGCAAACACTGGGTGACCGTGGTCCGCCAGGACCCCAAGGAAACGTTCGCACCGCTGTCCGATCTGGTGGCCAAGGTCCTGCTCTACGGCCTCGCCGTCCTCGCGGTGCTCTGGGGGACGGGTCTGCTGGTCGCCCGACGGATCGCCCGGCCGATTCAGTTGCTCCACGGCGGGGTGCAGGAGATCGGCAGCGGACGGTTGGAGCGGAGGCTTCAGCTCAAGACCGGCGATGAAATCGAGGAATTGGCCGATGCCTTTAATCTCATGGCCTCGAACCTCCAACGATCGTTCGGCCAGATCGAGCAGCGGATGGGAGAGGTGCGTGCTCTCGAAGAGAAATATCGCGATTTGATCGAGCATTCTCCGGAGATGATTTATCAGCTCGACCGCAGCGGCCAATTTGTCCACGTGAACAAGACGGGGCTCGACAAGCTGGGATATCAGTTGAACGAGATGCTCATGATGAAGCTCTGGGACGTGGTGCCGCGCGGACAGGAATCGCGGGTGCTGCAATACCTCGAGCAGCTGGTCTCTCGCGGGCAGAGCACGATGGAAACGGTGTTGCTCGCCAAGGATGGACGTCCGATCGACGTCGAAATTCATGCGACCGCACTGTTTGATCAGGAGCGCGGCGGTCTCGTGCATTCTCGCGCCTTCGTGCGCGACGTAACCGAGCGTCACCGCCTGGAGCAGGAGCTGCAGCATTACACGTCCGGATTGGAGCAGGCCGTCTCCGATCGTACGCAGGAGCTGGTCGCCTCTCAAGCCCGCTATAAGGCGTTGTTCGATTTAGTCGCCGATTCCGTCTTCATGGTGAATGGAGCCGGAACGGTTGTCGCGGTGAATAAGCGGGAAGAGCAGGCGCTCGGTTACGCCGAGTCCAAAGTCGTCGGAAGCAGCATGTACGACGTCGTCGTGCCGTCTCATCGCCAGGCCCTCTCGGGATGGCTGGCCGAAATCGGCACGGGCCAGCGACAGGTGCCGACGCAGGAAATCACCGTCTACAACGCCGGAGGACATGAAACGCCGGTCGAAATGGATCTGATCCGGGTCGTCGGCGCAGGACAGGTGCTGGTGATGGTGCAGATGCGCGACATCACCGACCGGAAGAAACTGGAACGGCAGCTGCAAACGTACCGTGAAGAGCTCGAAATCAAGGTCCGGGAGCGGACGAGGGAAATCGAAGAAACGAAGCAGTATCTCGAAAATCTGCTCGAGAACGCCAACGATGTCATCTACACGCTGGACACCGAGCAGCGGTTTACCTACGTCAACAGCAAAGTGAATGTGTGGGGGTATCGCAAGGACGATCTCCTCGGCCGGCCCTATCTCTCCCTTCTCTCCAGGCGCCACAGGGGCCGCCGTCTCAAGAACACGCTCGATATCGGCGCCAAGCAGGTCTATGAGGTCGAGGTCGTGACACGGATGGGAGAGCCTCGCACGGTCATGGTCAGCGTCTCACCCCTGCACGGTGTCGAAGGGGAGATTCTCGGTGTGCTGGGCATCGCCCGCGACATGACCGACACGAAGAAGCTGGAGCAGCAAATTCGGAATTCGGAGAAGCTCGCGTCGGTCGGAAAACTGGCCGCCGGCGTCGCCCATGAAATCAACAACCCACTCGCCGGCATCCTCAACTGTCTCTACAACCTCCGCAAAGGGACCCTGTCACCGGCGCGCCAGGAGGAATACTGGGTGTCGATGGAGGACGGCGTGCGGCGGGTGCAGAAGATCGTCCGGCAGCTCCTCGACTTTTCCCAGCAGCACGAGCCCGAGTTCAGCTCTACCGATATCAACCAGGTTGTCGACCGGGTGCTCGTGCTGACGACCCACCTGTTCGCGCCCAATCTCATTCGGCTGGAGACGCTTCTGGGGCCCGCGTTACCGAGTCTGATGGTCGACCGGCACATGATCGAACAGGTCTTGATGAACCTGATTCTGAATGCCGTGCAAGCCATGAAAGGGGGCGGGGTGCTGACGATCCGCACGACCGTCGCCGAGGGCGTCTGTCGCATCGAGGTCGGCGACACGGGTTCGGGCATTCCGCCGACCGTGCTGCCGCGCATCTTCGATCCGTTCTTCACGACGAAGAGCGAAGGCGAAGGCACCGGCTTGGGTCTCTCCGTGAGCCTGGGCATTGCCGAACGACATGGTGGTAAGATTCTGGTGGAGAGCGAAGTCGGGAAGGGAACCACATTCACGTTATGTCTGCCGTTGTCGAGAGAGAGATCCTTGGTGGAAAGGGTGTCATGAAGGGGTTGGCCATCCTGTTGGTCGACGACGAGCCCCTCATGCGCCTGTCGATGGTCGATGCCCTGGAGGCGGTCGGCTATGACGTCCATGCCGCCGCGTCCGGGACGGAGGGCATCGAGGTGTTGCGCCAGAAACCGTTCGATCTGGTCATCACCGACCTGCGGCTACCCGGTGCTGACGGGCTCACCGTGCTCAAAGCCACGAAAGACAAGTCGCCGGAGACCGAGGTCGTGATGATCACGGCGCACGGCTCCGTCGAATCGGCGGTGGGCGCGATGAAGCTGGGCGCCTTCGACTACATCACCAAGCCCTTCCAGATGGACGAACTCTTGTTGATCGTGGAACGCGTCGGACGCGTCATTGCCCTGCGCCGCGAGAATCGCGACTTGAAGGAAACACTGGAGAGCAAGTTCTGCTTCAACGGCATCCTGGGCAGCAACAGTCAGATGCGCGGCGTGCTGGAAAAGATCAAGACCGTCGCGGGGACCGATTCGACGATTCTGATCCTGGGAGAAAGTGGGACGGGAAAAGAGTTGGTGGCCAATGCCATCCATCAGAACAGTACCCGCAGCCAGCATCCCCTCATCAAAGTGAGCTGCGCGGCGTTGCCCGAAACGTTGCTCGAGGCGGAGCTGTTCGGCCACGAAAAGGGCGCCTTCACGGGCGCCTTGCGACAGCGGCGGGGACGGTTCGAGTTGGCCCATCGCGGCACGCTGTTTCTGGATGAGATCGGCGAGATTTCCCCGGTCGTGCAGGTCAAGCTGCTGCGGGTGCTGCAGGAACGTAAATTCGAGCGGGTCGGCGGTAATGAAACCATCGACGTCGACGTCCGGCTGGTCTGCGCCACGCAAAAGGATCTCAAGAAAGAAGTCTCCCAAGGAAAGTTTCGGGAAGATCTGTATTACCGCTTGAACGTCGTCCAAGTGGTGATTCCGCCGCTGAGAAAGCGGCAGGAAGACATCATGGTCATCGCCGATCACGTCCTACAGACCTGTTCGGTCAAAATGAACAAAAAACTGAAGGGCTTTTCCCCTTCCTCGCGAGAGATGCTGTTGCGCTATTCTTTCCCGGGCAATGTGCGGGAGCTCGAGAACATGGTTGAGCGCGCCGTGGCGCTGGGACGCGACCGTGAGCCGGTGCAGCCGCAAGACCTGTGCGGATCTCAGTCCTGTCCGTTCACCGGCGGCGTCCCCCAGGACACCTGTGGTTTTTGCAGCGAAGGCTTGACGGGACAAAAGCGGCCGGAGCGGCCATTGAATTCACTCGCCGGCGCCCGGGAAGAATTCGAAAAGGAATACATTATTTCCGTGCTGGAACGCGTCGAAGGCAGCCGCACGACTGCGTCGAAGATTCTGGGGCTCTCCCGCAAGGCGCTGTGGGAAAAATGCAAGCGCTACGGCATCCCCTCCGCAAAGGACGAACCGGACGAAGAAGAGTCCAAGTAAATCTCAGAATTCAAATCTCAGATTCTTAAGATTTGAAATTTGAGGTTTGGAATTAAGAAGGCGACAGGCTTCAAGCGGCCTGTCGCCTTTCTATTTTCCTTTTTTTCGTGAGCGTGTGGGAAGGCGTTGGCCGGAGCGCTGAGCGACTTCATCGGAGAAACCGGGACCCGCCGAGACTGTCCCGAGATGGAAAGCTGGAACTGACCGACGCCTCACGGTCTGACAAGACCGTGACGGAGAGAATTCCAGAAGGCTTCCGCTCGGGACAGTCCGGAAGGGTGGTTTCGGGAGATGACAAGCGAAGCGTTCTGGCCGGCGCCGGTTCTTTGCTATTCCGCCGGCTCCGCCCCGCCTTCCCACAGCTTCACCGTCCGGTCCCAGGACGCACTCGCCAACCGCAGCCCGTCGGGGGAAAGCGTCACACTACGCACGCCGCCGGTGTGGCCCTTGAGTGTGCGGAAGCAGCGGCCTGATTTGAGATCCCAGAAGCGGATGGTGTTGTCGTCGCCGGAGCTGATGAGGACTTTGCCGTCTGCCGTGACGACCAGCGAGCGGACCCAGCCACTGTGGCCCTTCAAGGTCCGGTGCTCGAGCGCCTCGGGCATTTCAAAGATCTTGATCGTCTGATCGCGGCTGCCGGTAATGAGGTACTTGGCGTCCGGCGTAAAGGTCATCGCGCCGATCCAATAGTCCATCGGCTTTTGAAATCCGCCGTCGTCTTCGATGAAGTAGCCGCGCGTCTCCGTCGAATCTTCTTCGGTCTCCTGCCAGTGCCCGTTGTGTAGAATTTTCTCCTCGCCGCTGGGCAGGACTTCCCAGATCTTGATCTTGCCGATGTCCATGCCGCTGGCGAGATGGCGGCCGTCCGGTGAAAACGCGACGCAGACCGACCAATGGTGGTCGTACTCATCCTTGCCGAGCAGCGTCATCAACTCGGTTCCGGTCGTGACTTCCCAAATCTTGATGTCTTTGTTGTGGCTTCCCCGGGCGAGCATCAAGCCGTCGGGAGACAGCGACAGGCTGCAGATGTTGTGATCGTAGCGCGTAAAGAGCAATTTCAACGGCTCGCCGGTCTTGGGATTCCACAAGCGTATGGTCCGGTCTTCACTGCCCGTGGCCAATGCCTGCCCGTCCGGCGTGTAGAGAACGGAGCGAATATCGTGCGTGTGGCCGCGCAGCGACCGTAGCAACCGGCCGGTCTCAATGTCCCAGATCCGCACCAGACGATCGACGCCGGCGCTGGCAAGCGTCGTGCCGTCCGGCGCGAAGGCGACGGTCCAGACGCCATGCGAATGTCCGCGGAATGTTCGTACCTCGCGGGCGCCCGCGGTCCAGTATTCGAGCGAATCAACGGGAACCGTCGTGCCGGCCGAGGGAACCGAAGGCTGTACAGGAGCGGTGGACGAGGCTGTTGGTTGTGTCATCGGTGGTCCCTTGCCGAAATCCTCAATGGTTCAATAGCCGGCGGCGACAAGCGTGATTGCAAATCGTCGTTTCTGGCCAGTATAATTTGCGTTCGTTTTGGTGATCGTAAGAGAAGCCACGGCGCCAAGTCAAGCCGCTCGAAGCGCCGTCCACACCGCATCACGACGAGGGAAAGCGGCTCCCGGAACCTGAAAATCGAGGCTGATATGGAACTGCGTTTTCAGCCTGCTTTGCTGCAGGAAGTGATCGACTCGTTCGTGGAAAAGACCGAACGGGAAGGGGACCCCACCTATTATAAGGAGTTCCACGAGCTGGCGGACCCGATCTACGAAAAGTTCACCCTCGATGACCGGGAAAGCGAGTTTAAGAAGCTCTACCAGTATCTGTTCGGCACCTGGGGATTCTCTGACATTATCCGCGACGCCTTCAACGAATATCCCCTCGTCAAAGAAAAAATCGGCATCGTGCTCGTCAAGGGCGTACTGAAAGAAGATCAAGAGGGTGTCGACATCCTGCGCAAGTGGGGCTCGGTCGAGCAGGACATGGCCAAGCAGTTCGAAGAAAAGGGTCTGAAGGGTGTCGGTATCAAGCTCATTCCCCGGCGATTCTACGATCCGGCCCTCACCCGTTACTGCCGGCACGAACTCATGCATATTTCCGATATGCTCGACCCTGTGTTCGGCTACGATCCGGATACCAAGGTGGGGCTGAATCCCGGCGAAGAAACCCTCATCCTGCACCGCTACCGCATCTTGTGGAGTTTGAGCATCGACAGCCGGTTGGTGTCCGCGGGCAAGGAACCGATGCTGCGGAAGGAAGACCGCTTCAAGGAATTCCGCTCCTGGTACCGGAAAATTCCCGCCTTGCAGCTCAAATCCGTCTTCGAAGGTTTGTGGCTGACCAGCTTCTTCACGCACTCCGAATTGATCGAAATGGCAACCGATACCCTGCGGGTGATGGACCGCGCCGTCGACGTCGAAGGCGGCGAAGTGCCCGAGACCGAAAACAAGGTCATGCTCATGCCGGGCTTCCCGTGTCCGCTCTGCCGGTTCCCCACCTATTCCTGGGTAGAGGACATGGGCAGCAAGATCGAATCCTACGTGCTGGATTTCATCCGTGAAAATCACCCCGGGTGGGACGTGGAGTTCGGCGCCTGCGACCGCTGTGTCGAAGTGTATAAGCTCCGCGCCGACGGCGTGATGTAGCTCAGAAGATCTCAAATTCAGATCTCGAATAGGGCGGACCTGAGAGATGGAGATGAATTCGCTCGCGACGGGAAAATTCCTCATTACGAAGTTGTGACATTGGGACTCCGATATTTGAGATTTGAAATCTGAGATCTGAGATGGCAGCAGATCCCAAATACGGCCGGCGGGACTTTTTCAAGGATTCCGTCCTCTCGGTGGCGAAAGCGGCAAAGGAATATGCCGCGCATGTGGATGCGGCGCCCGAGAAGCCTGCGCCTCCGGCAAGGACGGATTGGCTGCGCCCCCCTGGGGCCGTGGACGAAGTGCTGTTTTTGGAACGATGCACCAAATGCAGCGACTGTATCAAAGCCTGCCCGCATGACTCGATCATGCTGCATTCCGATGGCACGCCGGTGATTTTCCCCGATCACGTGCCCTGTTATCTATGCGGCGACATGCCATGCATCGCCGCCTGTGCGACCGAAGCCCTGCTGCCGGTGGCCGGAGTGGGAGACGTCCAAATGGGGACGGCGGTCGTGAACCATCGGCTATGCACGGCAGGGCAGGGGTGCCACGCCTGTGTCTCGAAATGTCCCACGGATGCGCTCGCCATGGATTTCGATACCCAACGGCTTGTGGTGGCGGCCGAGCGTTGTGTAGGATGCGGAATGTGCGAGCACATCTGTCGCACCGTGAACGATCACATCGCCATCAGGATCACTCCCTTTCGCTCGATGGAATCGGCCGCCCGCTGACAGTTAAATGGTGGAAAAGAGCCAAGAAAGTCAGCAGACGCTTACACGATTAAGGCCCGATTTTTAAGAGAAAGAGTCCCTGAACCGTGTCAACAAAAGAATCAGATTCCGTGCTTGACAAGCCTTTAACCTTTACCTATCATACCCAGGCTTTCGCCACGGGTTTGACCGCAGTTGCCGAAGAATGTCTCGCGGCAGCGGGTCAAAAGTGAGGAGCATATTCTCATGACGAGTAAGCAGTCGCTACAAAGCACTACGCAGAGCGCCACCGCCGTCATCCCGACCCCCCCGATCAAAGATTCTCCCGCAGTCGAACGTGCACTGAATCGCAGCAAGCTATATCTTCTGGTTTCCTGGAGCCTCCTCTACCCCGAGGACGACGAATTCCTCGACTATTTGCAGTGCGGCGAATTCGTTGAAGACGGGCGGGCCGCCCTCGATGCGTTAGAAGCGGTGCTCGACGGGACCGGAGGCGACCGGGCAAAACAAAAGCTCGCGATGATCCGCAAGCAGTTCGACCAGATTGAAAAGCTGATCGCGTCCGAGTGCGTCAATTGGCAACTCAGCGAATTGCAGGCCGAACACCGGCGGGTGTTCAGCAATGTCATCACCCTGGACTGCCCTCCCTACGAGACCCTCTTCGGCAACGATCACGTCTTCGCGCAATCCCATGTCATGGGCGATATCGCCGGGTTCTACAAGGCCTTCGGTGTCGAACTTTCCAAAGACATTCACGAGCGGCTCGATCATTTGAGCGTCGAGTTCGAGTTCATGCACTTCCTGGCCTACAAAGAATCCTACTCCCGCTGCCATGACGGCGCCGAAAAGACGCAAATCGTCGTCGATGCCCAAAAGAAATTCGTCAAGAACCATATCGGACGTTGGGTGCCGCTGTTCTGCCGGATGCTGATTAAAAAGGCAGACTCCGGACTGTTCAAGCATGTGGCAGACCTGACCTCCGAGTGGATGGATTTCGAGGCCGCCTTCCTGGGTGTCACCCCACAGCCCTATTCGGAAGCGGACTATCGCCCCGCCACCTTCAATTCTCCTGAAGGGCAGACATATGAGTGCGGCGCGCAAGATCAAGGCAACGAATTGAATCTCCTGTTGAACGAAACAGGCGCGCAAAACTTCATGGATCAAAAGGATAAGGACAAGGAGGAAGGGGGGCCGGTCGGGACCGCCTAACGATCCGTTTTCAGTGTCGGTCGTGTTCTTATTATACGTTTGTTGCAGCAATATTGGGTCAGCCTTTTAATCTTTTAATCAGAGGAGGGCATAGTCCATGAGAGTAGTGCAGACACACAACAAGTCTGTGGTGTTTGGCATTCTTCTCTCTGCCCTGATCGTTGGCGTCATGTTGACGATTGGGCAGGTGCCGTTGGCTGTCAGCCAACCAGTGACCATCCCGGCGAAAGCGGTCAAGGGACCGATTCCGATGGACGGGGCGAACCCTGTTTGGGAAAGCGTCCCCGGTGTCATCGTGCCGTTGAGCGGTCAGCTGATCACCACGCCGATGCACCCGAACATTTCGGTCAAGTCGGTGTTCGTGAAGGCCATGTCAAACGGCAAGGAGCTCGGGTTACGCGTGGAGTGGAGCGATCAGACCAAGAACGACACGACGATCGGTCCGCAGGACTTCCGTGACCAGGCTGCGATCATGTTCCCGGTCAACACGTCCGGTGCACCGCCGTTCCAGTGCATGGGGCAATCCGGCGGGACCACCAATATTTGGCGTTGGAATGCGGAGTGGCAAAAGGACCTGGGTAAGGACAGCGCGGGTCTCTGGGATGCGGACGACCAATACCCGGGCATTTTCTGGGACTACTACTTTGAAGAGCCTGCCGGCGGCGTGACCTATCCGGACCGGATCGGCCGCAGCCTTGGGCCCTTCAACCCCGGCATCTGGTCGGGCAACATTATGTCGGACCCGACGCTGCGCGTGAGCTCCGTTGAGGATCTGAACGCGAACGGCTTCAGCACCTTGACGACGCAGGCCCACCAGGACGTCATCGGCAACGGCGTGTGGGAGCCGGCCGGTTCCGTCAAGGGCGGCGGTTACAGCGGCCCGACCTGGCGCATTGTCGTGAAGCGGACCCTGGAAACAGGCGATGCGAATGACACCCAGTTCAAGGCGGGAATGTCCGTGCCCATCGCGTTCGCGGTGTGGGACGGAAACAACATCGAGCGTAACGGTATGAAGGCGCTCTCCACCTGGTTCACGCTCAAGCTTCCGTGAGGTGAACGGGTCTGAGTGACCAGTTCCATCCCTCCCTGGGGTGGAGCAGACAGTTGATGAAAAGCCCCAGTTCTCAGAACTGGGGCTTTTCTCTTTTATGGGGGCTCATTCCGGGGCCTCAGAGGGTTGCATTTGAAGAGGAACGGAGTGTATAAAACTAGGTCCTGATCTTTCGAGATTTATCTTATTTTTCAATTCTCTCGGTAGAGATTCGGCATGAAAGTCTCGCTGCTGTTCCCACCGACCTGGCACCCGTCTCAACCGTACCTGAGTCTACCTTCGTTGACCGGCTTTCTGGCCCAGGCGGGTGTGACCAATGTCACGCAGCGCGATCTCGGCATCGAGCTCCTCGACGACGTCGTCACGAAATCCTACGGCGTCGGGCTCTATCAGGAGTTGCTCGACAAAAAACACGCACTTGAACGATCGCGGGCGGGCGACACCGGTCCTGGCAGCGCCGAACATCTGGGCAGAATCGTCGAATCACTCGACCGCTTTCCCTATCTGATCGACCGGATCGAGTCGGCGAAGGAGACGCTCCGTGGCGAGGGCTTCTACGACATGGAAGCCTACCGCGAAAGCCTCTTTTTGATCGACAAATGGCTGGAAGTGCTGTCCACCGTCTATTTCCCTACCAGACTCACGGTCGTCGACAACCAATTTAGCACGTATTCTATTTACTCCTCGAAGGACTTGATGAAAGTCATTCGGGACGAGCAGCAGAATCCCTACATCAAGCTGTTCCGCGAACGCTTCCTGCCGTCAATCATTGGCGACCGGCCGGAGCTGATCGGAGTCTCCATCACGGCCACGTCGCAGATCATTCCGGGCCTCACGCTCTGCCGGCTGATCAAGGAGGCCGCCCCGGACATCCATCTGACGATCGGCGGTAGCATCTTCACGCGGCTGGTCGACAACCTGCGTCGCTGCCCGAACCTCTTCGACATCACCGACGACATCGTGGTGTTCGAAGGCGAGACGGCCTTGCTCGAGCTTGTCAATCAGATGGCGGGGAAAAAGGATTTTAGCCGGGTCCCCAACCTGATTTACCGCCAGAACGGCAAGATCCATGTGAACCAACCGTTCTACTCCGAGAACGTCAATCAACTACCAGCGCCCAACTACGACGGCTTTCCCCTGGACCGGTATCTCTCGCCCGAACCCGTGCTGCCGGTGCAGTTTTCGCGCGGCTGCTACTACAAGGATTGTGCATTCTGCGCTCTCACGCTCGACCACCAGAATTTCCGGCAGAAGGACCCGGGCCGTACGATCGAAGAGCTGGAATGGCTCAAGCAGCGGTACGGCGTACGGAATTTCTTCTTCACCGACGAATGCTTTGCGCTGTCGCCGACGAAGCGCCTCTGCCAGCAGATGATCGAGCGGCGGGTGGACGTGAAATGGACCTGCGAGATGCGCTTCGAGAAGCACCTCACGCGGGAGTTGCTCGCGTCCATGCGCGATGCCGGCTGCCTGAAAATCGTCTTCGGCCTCGAGTCGTTCAATCAGCGGATCATGGATTTCATGAAGAAGGGCATCCAGCAGGAGTGGGTACGGCGGATTGCGGCCGATTGCGTCGAGCTCGGCATCGCCGTGCACTGCTACATCATCGTCGGCTTCCCGACCGAGAAGGAAGAGGAAGCGCTGGAAACCATGAATTTCATCGTCGAGAACAAGAAGCTGAACGAATCCTATGGCTTCTCGTGCCAGCCCTGCCTGTTCGATCTCGAGAAGGAAGCGCCGATCATGAGTGATCCGGGCGGCTACGGCATCAGACGCATCATGCGGCCCTCCGCCGAGGATCTGAGCCTGGGATTTTTCTACGAAGTGCAGGAAGGCATGACGCCCGATGAGGCCGAGCGTCTCTATCAGCACGTGTATGAGAAAATCAGCGAGGTCGTGTGCGAGTTGCCGTTCAACTATTCGATGGCGGACGGACTCCTGTATATCGCACGGGCCAAGGCGGAAGAACGGGGCGCGGTGACCGCTGCGCGATCGTAGACAGGCGGCGTTGACCGTGTTTTCCACAGGTCGGTATAATTTTTAACCATCAGTTGGAGCATTCGTGGCGGCCACTGCAACGACCATCGAACGGATCACAGGAAAGCTGAGCGATCAACCGCTCCTCTTCCAATACACGATCAAGCTCGTGCTGTTGGTGGCCTTCCTGGAACTGATCCTCTACCGGTTGGTGTCCCGGCTCGGCATGCATCTGAGCAAGCTCGCCGCCGATCACCAGTGGATTATCCCGACCTTTACGGCCCTCACCGAAGTCGGGCAGTGGCTCCTGAACGTCGTGGCCATTCTGCTCTTCCTCGGCTTGACGGTGGGCCTCCTCAACCGTCTCGCGGCCCGCGGGTTCACTGGATTGACCCGCTTCATCGTGCCCTGCATCGCGCTCCTGCTGCTGCTGACGGTCGGCTTTCTGTTCGTGCCGCCGTCCATGCTCGGCTCGGCGATCTATAACGCCACCGCCCTCACCGCCATCGTGCTGCTGATGACCGAATATCTGACGACGCACCACGACCGCTCCCACCGGCTGCTCGGCCTCACGTATCTGCTGGGGATCGGCGGGTGGCTCTACTACCAGATCGTCTCCAGCCTCTATACGTTCATAGGGACCGCGGTGGCCCCCCCGATGGTCTATGAAGCGCATCGCGCCGGTGAGGCGTTGATGGTGCTGGGCAGCATTCTGGTGTTCTGGGCCTACGGGCGGGGAGTGTCGTTCCGCTCGCGCAACCAGCGCCAGCGGCATCGGGCCATGTGGTTCTGGGGCACGGCCACCGTGATTTTTGTGGCGATGTTTTTCCTGGACTACCTGCTCAACCAGTACAATCCGACGCTCGCCTACAACGTCCGCAAGGCCGCCGACGGCATCGGGTGGATTTTCCAATTCGGGATGGGATACACATTTTATCTTCCGTTCGCCCTCTACATGGCGGGCTTGCTGTGCTGGTCCTACACGGTCATCCGGCTGCTGACCATGGGGCGGCTGGCGGGCTACGGCCTGGGACTGATGTTTATCGCGGGGTATGCGCTGTTGTACTCGAATTTGACGCTGATGGTCGTCCTGGGCGTAATGTTGTTGACAATGGACCGCTCCCGGCGCGATGCGCCCGACGCGGTTGCGGATCAGCCGGTGATGAGAACGACCGACTCGTTGGTCGGCGGACATGTGTAATCTTTTTCCATAGGGGCTTGTCATGGACGAAACGACATCTTCGGAGCAGAGCAGGGCCGCGGTGGATCCGGGCGATCAGCCGTTAAACCCGGATGAGGAAATCGTCGAACTGGAAAAACTGCTGGCGGCCGAGCCCGACGATTTTCAAGCCCGTTGCAGGCTGGGCGAGCTGTATTTCAGCAAGGGACGGCTGGACGACGCCTTGGTCGAGGTGAAGAAATCGATCGAGATGGCCGAAGGCATCCGGTCGGAAATGAACCGGTCGCTCGCCATGTATTACTCGAATCTCGGCACGATCTACGCGACCAAAAACATGGTCGATGAGGCAGAGGCCGAATTCAAGCGCGCCTTGGACGTGTTTCCGCACGACGTCCTGGCACTTTTCAACCTGGGCCGGCTCTGTGCCGACAAGAAAAAGTTCATGGATGCCAAGGGCTATTATGAACGGCTGGTCGAGATCACGCCGGACGACCCGATGGCCTGGTACAACCTGGCGGGCGTGTACGTCGAGCTCGACAATCCGCAGGTCTCCGACTACAACACGATCGATGCGGCGATTCAGTGCTACCTCCGTACGCTCGAGCTGGATCCGAAGCACCTGGAAGGCAGCTTCAAGCTGATGGAACTGGCTCTCATTCACAAGAAGTCGGATCTGGCCATCAGGGTGATGGAGGACGCGGTCGAGCACAATGCGGACGAGCCGTTGGCCTACTACAACCTGATCAGTGTCTACGATAAGTGCAAGATGTTCGAACAGGCTGAGCAGGCGCGGCAGCGGTTGAAGGAACGCTTTGCCAAACGGAATAAAACCAGCGCATCCTGATTTACCTTACCGGAGGAACACACCATGTTTGGAAGTATGGGATTTACAGAGCTGATCCTGATCCTCTTTATCGTGCTGATCATCTTCGGCGCCGGCAAACTCCCGCAGTTGGGAGAGGGACTGGGGAAAGCCATCAAGGGGTTCAAGAAGTCGGTGCATGAAGCGGACGCGATTGAAGCAGAGGCGGAAGCTGCCGCTCAGCAGCAGCAGATGGCAGCGGCTCAGCCCTCGATCCAGGCGGCCCCGGCTCCGGCCATTGAACAACCGGCTGCGGCCGCGCAACCCGCGACCCGCGCCTAGATCGGATGCTGAAAATGTCTCTCTTTTCACCCGCCGCCGAGACGCACGTGTCACCAGGTTTCGTTCTCGCATCGCGGCCGGTGAAAACGAAGTAGGTCGTCGAAGGAGTCTATGGAAACGACGGAACAATTAGTGACCGGGTACATTGAGACGTTTGCGGGAAACGGCAAGGCGCGCAGCACCGGAGACGGCAAGCGCGCCGTCAAGGCCGGCATTCCGTTGCCGCACCATGCCGCGCTCGACAAGAACGAGCGGTGGTTCTACTTTGCCGAATCCGGTTCCGACCGTATTAGGCGCATCGACCTTCAAGAAGGCACGCTGCACAACTTCGCCGGAATCGGCGAGACCTGCTACAGCGGCGACGAGGGGCCGTGCGGCGAAGCGGGCCTGTATCTTCCGCTCGATGTCGCCTTCGATTCCCAGAACCATCTCTATATTTGCGACTCCGGCAGCAACCGCATCCGCAAAATCGACCGCGACAGCGGGATCATCACGACGATCGTCGGCACCGGCCAGCACGGCTTCAACGGCGACGGTCCGGCGCTCGAGGTCAATCTGACCTGGCCCGCGGCCATGGCCTTCGATAAAGACGACGTGCTGTACATCGCCGACACGCAGGCCCACAAGATCCGCCGGTACGATCCCCGCACCGGCATGGTCACCACGATTGCCGGCGCCTGGTCTGCCGAAGACGATGCGCGCGAGCAGCCGCTCGTCGCCCGCAACCTCGTGGTGCTCTCCGGCGACGCCATTGGCATCGATTTCAGCGACGATCACGGCTGGCTCATGCCCGTGTGTTCGGACGGTCTCGACATGTCGATGTACCTGGACGACGGAAAACCGGCGATGGAGGCCCGTCTCTACGATGTCGTTGGCATCGCGGTGGACGGCAAGGGCCACGTCGTGATCGTCGATAAGGGCAGCAACCGCGTGCGCAAGATCGATCGGAACACGGGGGTGATCTCCACCCTCGCCGGCGTCTGCCGCTACGGATACGACGGCGACGACAAGCCGGCCACCCGCGCCATGCTGCATGCGCCGGAAGCCGTGGTGTTCGACGCGCAGGACAATCTCTATGTCTCCGACACGATGAACCATCGCGTGCGCCGCGTCGATGCGGCGACCGGTATCATCACCACCGTTGCTGGAAACGGCGACAGCGGCTACGAAGACAAGAACATGGGCGGGTGCGGCGCGGCCCGGTTCGTTGCCAAGGAATCCGCCGGCGCGATCAAGCATGGGGACGGTCTGCTGGGCGTCGAGGCGGTCGTCAATTCGCCGGTCGGACTCGCGCTGGATTCCATCGGACACCTCTACATCTGCGAGCGCGGCGAGAATAAGATCCGTCGTGTGCGCCTTGGGTAGACACCCGAAGCCGTTCAAGTGGTGCTCAAGTGTGTTGCGGTATGGTGACAGCGGCGGTCGCCGAAGGGTGATGTGCCGACGATAGCCGGCTCTCGCTTGGTCAACCAGGACATGAGCATGCTGCGCAAGACCACCCAGCAGACTTCCCGTGCTCTCCTCCTCCTTTTTCTCTGCATTCTCGTGACCGCGGCGGTGCTCGGCGGGATGGGCATTCCGCTCGTCAGCTCCGAAGGCATGGTCATCCGCGCCCATCTGATCGAGGGCGATCTGCCGACGACGCCAGAAGATCCGGCCTGGGCGAAGGTCGCGCCGATGACGTTGCCGTTGAGCGGCCAGGTGATCACCCGGCCGGTCTGGCCGGAGCCGACCGCCCGCGCCCTGACCGTCCGCTCCGTGCACAACGGGACCGACATCGCGTTTCTCCTCGAATGGCAGGACAATACGAAGAACGACCGATTGACGCCGGGCACGTTCCGCGACGGCGTCGCAATCGGCTTGCCGCTCGGCGATGCACCGGCGTTTTTCTGCATGGGGCAGCTCGACCACTACATCAACATCTGGCATTGGAAGGCCGACTGGCAGAGCGACATCGACCGGCGGGCGGCGCGCAGCAATGAGAAGCAGCGCGAAGGCGTGCGCACGTTCGAGGTCATCCCGCGCCGCGTGTCCTCGGTGGAGGACTTGATCGGCGGCGGCTTCAGCACGCTGACGACGAAGGAAAAACAGGGGCGGGTGCAGGGCAAGGCGACGTGGAAGGACGGGGTCTGGCACGTGGTGATGCGGCGGCCGCTCGGCGCCGAGGAGCAGGACAACGAGGCCAAGCTGGTTCCCGGCCGTGTGCAAACGGTATCCTTTGCGGTCTGGAATGGAGAAAACAAGGAACGGAACGGTCAAAAAGCCGTGGCGCCCTGGTTTCAGTTGGTCATTGATCCGATTGCGAAAATCTAGGTTTCATGGTCTGATGAACGCGTGACCATCGCGGGTCATCCGGGCAATCACGAGGCGCCGACCTTGAAGGAACATCGCAATAGTCGCGTGGACAGCAACGGGGCCCTTCGTCGGGGAAGGGCCCTTGTTGTGTGTGCCGGTGTGCTGTGCGCGTGCCTGGTCGGCCCGGTTCCGGGATGGACGGCAAACGACGGCGCCGACAGCATGACGGTGGATGAGGCGGCCAAACTTGGCGAAGACTTCGGAGTCGTCGTCGGCGAAGTTGACGAAGAGATCCAGAAGGAGCTCAAGCTGCAGCGCCCTCAGGGTGTCGCGGTGTTTGAAGTCATCGGTAATTCGCGCGCCGACTACGCGGGGATCAAGGTGCGGTCGGTCATCAAGGAAATCGACAAGCACGAAGTCAAAACCATGCTCGATTTCGGGCGGCACATCAAGAAAGCGATGCATGACTGCAACTTTACGGTCGGCACGTATGAGCCGGCCGACCCCGGCGACCCTGTCGGGTGGGGAGTCAATTTCCACTTTGTCGGCTGCAAAAGAGACTGAATGCTGACCAAACGACGCATAGCCGCAATCTGTGTCCTGCTGCTGCTGTTCGGCCTCACGATTTTCTTTCAGGAGCGGGCGGTGGCGCAGAAGGCTGACGGCCAAGCGGTGAATGGCCAGGCGCTGGAAGGATGGGTCGGCGAAATCGAACAGGTGTTCATCCGCTCCGAGGAGTGCAAGCAGTGCCACGACCGCCACTATGAAGAATGGAAAGGCGCGCGAGAGCAGACCCCCGATCTCAAGACCTTCGGCCGCGTGGACGCCGCGCTGTTGCACGGCACCTCGCTGGAATCGGCGGTGTTCAGAACTGTGCTGGGCGTGTGGCTGCAGACGAATCCCACCGCCGACGAGCGCAAGCGCTGCCTGTCCTGCCATGTTCCCTCGACCACGGTGTTCCCGCAGTACGCCGAAAAGATCGCCGCGCAGGTCCTCTCAGGCAAGCCGCAGATTGAAGGCATCGGCTGTGCTTCCTGTCATTTGATCAAAGAGAGCACGAACGGACCGCCGCCGACGTTCAAGATCGAGCCGGGAAAGATCATGCACGGCCCCTATGCCGATCCGGAAGAGAACCTCGTGCATGAAGCGGTGCAGGTGCCGTTGTTCCGGGGCGCCAATTACTGTGCGTCCTGCCATTTCGACAAGGTCAAAGACGTCACGCAGAAGGATCTGCCGGGGGAAATTCTGCAGGGAACGATTTGTCAGGACTGTCACATGGAGCAGTCGACCGGGAGTTCGACCTCCAAACGCGGCGCCATGACCCGTTCGATCGGGCGCCATTATTTCCGGGGTGTCGTGATTCCGGGCATCCTGCTCAAGAACCGCAATCTCCAGGCCGAGTGGATGCCACGGATCGACATCGAGAGCAGCAAATCCGCCGAGAAGGTTGAGGGCACGGCCCTGGTCAAAGTCGGCAGCCTGCCGCACAGTTTCCCGGACGGCGACCCGGTGCTCAAGCAATTCGATCTGGCGATCACCGTCAAGGACGCAAAGGGCAAGGTCCTGGCGCAGGAGACGAAGCATTTCGGATTGCCCTACGACAAGATTCTCCGCGGGGAGATTCCGGATCCGTTCATCAAAGGTGGAAACACGAGGAAGGTGCCGTTCTCGTTTGCCATGCCCGCCGGCGCTGCTCCCGCCTCCGTCGAGGCGGTGCTGACCTACGCGCTGATTCCGACGCCCGAGCCGGCACTGAAAGACAAATACCTCGCGACGCTCAAAGACGACAAAGAGCGCGAGAGCGCCAAGAAGATCTTCGACGAGTACACGCAACCCCGGATGCTGACCTACCGGGCCAAGACCCTCTGAAGAGGCAGGGCATGAGACGCGTGCTGCACAAGGCAGGTCTGTCGATTGTGATCGCCGGCAT
Organism: Nitrospira sp.; assembly: GCA_036376045.1. Taxonomy (GTDB): domain Bacteria; phylum Nitrospirota; class Nitrospiria; order Nitrospirales; family Nitrospiraceae; genus Nitrospira_C. The sequence goes on along the minus strand of DASVBB010000189.1, from coordinate 9,904 downwards.
CCTATGGCTCGGCGGTGCCGCGTCGCATATGTTCGGCGACCGGCTCTTCGCGCAGCTGGACGGCAAGGCGCCCGTCACGATGGACAAGGCCTTTCCGAATTCCAACAAGTGCAAGCGCTGCCACGAACGGGTGTTCGAAGAGTGGGAAACCTCGCCCTTGTCGCGCTCGATCCATTCGCCGGCCTTCCGCGCCGCCCTCGATGCCTTCTTGGCATCGCCCCTCGGCAACGACAAGGCGCTCTGCTTCCGCTGCCATGCGCCTCACGTCCGCGAATTTCCGGATAAGGTGCAGTTCTTTATTGACCAGACCAAGTCTGGCGATCCTCAGATGGATGGCGTGGCCTGCTCGCAGTGCCATCTGATCAAGCAGGTTGACCGCACGAAACAGCCGCCGGAGCCCAAGTATGAACCTGCGGGCAGCAAGACGTTGTACGGTCCGTACAAGGATTTTGCCCAGAACCTCGCGCATCAATCGATGGAACTGGGACTGTTTCACAAATCCGATCTGTGCCTGAACTGCCATCAGGCCGTGCCGTCCGCTGGTAATCTGGGTAAGACCAACGACCTCCTCGGCAATTGGGATCAAAGCAAGGCGATCAAATCAGGCAAGGAGTGCCAGTCCTGTCACATGCCGGAGCAGACGGGAGAATCAGCAAACGGCGAAAAGAAGCGGACCGTGGCTAACCATACGTTCCCCGGACGCATCGGTAAATTGAGGCAGGAAGCGGCCAAGCTCGACGTCGAGACGAAGATCGAGGGGGACAAGACGACAGTGGTCGTGAAGGTGCAGAGCCTCGTGCCGCATAATCTCCCGACGACCCATCCGGCCTGGGCGAGCGTCGTATTGGAGTTGGACATCAAGGGCAAGAATCTCAGGACGGTCTTTTCGGACAAGCGCGTCTACGGGCGGGTCTATCAAGACGCCAAGGGGCAGAAGACGATCTTCGACTTCGAAGCCACGAAGGTGGTGGAAGATACCGTGTTGAAACCGGAAGAGGTGCGCGTCGAGAGTTTCACGTTCCCCACGCCGAAGGAAACCCGCACGTTCGATGTCGAGGCCACGCTCAGCTACGCACCGATCAGCGGTCCGCCTGCCTTTCTGCAGCGCATCGAGGCCGAATCGACCAAGGGTGCCAATGATCCCGTTTTCCAGCAGATCGACATCGTGAAGAAAACTGAGAACATCCCCATCGTCAAGCAACCGTAATTCGGTACCTGCCCCGCCTCTCAAGTTTTACCTTCCAGGTCATAGCGTTGCATGCTAGGGAAACTGGCTCTGGCGGCCGGTCAATCTGGGGAGTAGGCTTTCCGCATGCGCCTTTCCGGTACATCGGTCGTCGTGGTCGGCGCCGGTCTGGCCGGCCTTTCCGCGGCTGTTCAGCTCAGGAAGGACGGCGCGCGTGTGACTGTGGTGGAGGCGAGAGGCCGGGTCGGCGGACGAGTGCTGACGATCCGCGATGTCTTTGCCAAGGGTCAGCATGCCGAGGCAGGCGGTGATTTCATCGACCACGGCCAGGAAGACATCAGGCGGCTCGCGGATCAGTACGATCTGACCATACGGGCGATTCTGCGGCAGGGATTCTCCTTCGTGCGCGACAAGGGTCGAGGAGCAATTCACGGCCGTCCGATGAAGGCTGAACGGGCCTGGAAACCGCTGGCCGACCGCGCCAAGCCCCTGCTGGAAGCCTATCGCCGGGCAGAACAGCACTGGGAGAGCGCCGTCGTGAGGACCATGGCCCAACGTTCGGTGGCTCAATGGCTCGATGAGGTCGACGCCGATGAAAAGATGCGCGCAATGGTGCGCGGGCTGCGCGGCTTCTTCCTTGCCGATCCCGAAGACCTCTCACTGCTGGTATTGATCGAACAGCTGGCCTCCGAAGCGCCGGGTCAGGAGCCGATGGGCCGTATCGAAGGCGGTAACGATCGGCTGCCGAAGGCGATGGCCGTGGAGTTGGGCGAGGCCGTGCAACTCAACACCGTGGCCCGCGCGATCCAGCAGGATGACACCTGCGTGCGGGTGACGGTCGAGCACGAAGGCGACCGGACATCGTTACAGGCGGACTATGTCATTCTCGCCGTGCCTGTCAGCACGATCCGCTCGATTGAAATTACCCCTGACCTTCCCGCCGAGCAGGCACATGTCTTTGAACGGTTGAAATATGGCCGGGTCACCAAGAGCCTGCTGCAGTTCGACCGGCGTTTCTGGAAGCGCAAATCCCGTTCAGCCGCATACGGCAGCGACGCTCCCACCGGCGCCATCTGGGATGCCAACGAGGAGCAGCGCGGCCCTGCCGGCATTCTGACGCTCATGGCGGGCGGCCAGGCGAGCGAGGACACCCAAAAGATCCTGGCTCAAGAAGGGGTGGAAGGACTGGTGCGCGCCCTCAACTGGCTGAAGCCGGGGGACGCGGAATTGCTACGGCATCATCACGTCACCTGGGAGCACGATTCGTGGGCACGAGGCGGCTACGTGTATTTTGATCCTGCATTCGATCCCGCCTGGAGGCCCTGGTTGGCCCGTCCACATGGCCGGTTGCTGTTCGCGGGCGAGCATACCAGCATCAAGTGGCAGGGGTATATGAACGGCGCGGTGGAAAGCGGGCTCCGCGCGGCAGCGGAAGTCCGGGCGCTCGCCTCCTCCGGAAAATAACATCTCACATTTCATATCTCAGATCTCAGATATGAAATGTGAGATCTGAAATCTGTGATCAATTATTGATGAGCCACGCGTCGGGCGCGTTACTCGTAAATAATTCTGGAGCCCGGCGACTTCATCCGGAAGATCTGCAGCGCGTTATAGATGCCCTTGGCGGGGTGGTTGAGGATCAGCCGTGAATTGGTGATATGGGTGTCGAGCAGCTCGTACTGGCCGCCGCTATAGTACAAATCGCAATCGTCGATGTGGCAATTCTTGTAGACGTGGTTGTCGAGCGCGAGCTTGACCTTGCTGAAGGTTTGGCCGTCGACGATGATGTAGTTCGGCTCCAATCCCATTCCTGTCTCTCCGGCGCGGACTATAGCAAAGTTCTTTACCCCTCCGCAAACCACGCTCTCCTCGCCTTGAGACTTTCCTTTCGCATTTGCCTAGGGTATTCTTCGATCTGGCCATACAGGCCGCAGGTTTGAGAAGCCAGACCTCTATGTTCGTACTGCGGGCAGCGACTGTCATCGTGGCTCTGTTCACCGGATGCGTGTCAACGCCGCCGGAGGCGAAAACCGATAACCCAACGGCGAAACGTCTCGTCGGAAAAACACGAGCGGAGCTTCTTCAGTGCGCTGGAACGCCCCTGCGAGAGGTCCCGTATGGCCATGCCGTTATCTTCCGTTACTACAAGGAAGCGCCCATGTTCGAAGAGTCACGACCCTTCTTAAAGGGCAGCATTGCGCAGGAACACCATGGGTGTTGGGCGAGCCTTCTGATTGAGCAGGATGAGGTGACGGGAGTCGAATTCCGGCCCGTTCCCGACGGAACGGAATATGATCACTGCGAGGACATCTTTGTGCGTTGTCTGCAATGAGTGGAAACAACCTATTTGTGTGTCTTCGGCAGCTCTCCGCTTCACTGTGTGAACAGAGAACATGATGGCTGCCACCAGCCCAATCCGCGCGGATGGGCTTAAGGACGCAGCCATGATCCTCTCGACTATTTCATCCCTCACCCGCATCAGTGCTTCCCTCGTCCGGCAGGGAATCCAGGCTCCATCCAGCCTCGGAAGGGTGATCGGCTTCACGGTGATCTGTTGGTGTGCGGCGCTGCCATCGGCCTATGGATTGGAAAAATACGGGCGTCCGCTGCCTTCAATGGACCAACCGGGCGATGAGCGCGAGGAGGAGGAAACCCTGTTCGGCGGGTACCTTCTCGCGGCGCCTTTCGTCTCGAATCCGACATTCGCCGCTCGTCCGGACAATACCGGCCTCGTCGGGATGCGCTACATGGCCCATCTTGAAGTGGATCTCTACAAGCAGTATCTGACGTTTTATACCGATCAAAACTTCTTTTCCGATCGGACGAACGGCTGGATCGAACTCAGCGAATGGGATATGACCTATGCGTTGACCGGTCTCGTCAACCGATGGGGCTGGCGCATCCAATATGAACGCGACGCGCCGCTGGACAGAAGCGGCCTCAAGCAATCCTATGCCGACGTCTTAGGGACCGGTAACCTTCACGCTTCTGAAGACTTTTCCTGGTGGCGCAAGTACTTCCCTCACCAGAATCTGAATGCGTACGCGGGAGTCGGTTGGCTGTTTTATAACGACAGCTATTTCTCTCGTCCGGACAACACCGGCCGCGCGCTGTTCCGCTACGTTGCTCATGTCGACCTTGATCTGTATAAAAACAGGGTCGTTCTCTATGGCGACACTAATTTCTTTACCGATCGTGAGCTGGGCAACAAGGTCAAACCCACCGAATTGGATTGGATCGTCGGTCTCGCCTTTCGTTTCAAGGATAACTATGAAATAAGCGTCTATCGAGAACAGGATCTCTCGCTGGATAAACCCGGCACCCTCATTCAAGAATACTGGGCGGTTCAATTGCGCTTCCAATTCGATGTGCCCAAACGGCTGTTTGTCCGCGCCCAACAGTAGCGGTGGGGAAGGGGGTGAGATGGCTGCGGCTGCAAAAGCAGCGCTCGAGCTTCCAACCTCCACTTCACAGAAATTTTACAAACGGTACATTTCTCGAGGTAATCTCACTTGGCATATTGCCCAGATGCGTTCATCTTGGTACACTCCGCTCGGCGCGAAGCGAAGACCCGTGGGCAACTGGCGCGGAAGCGTTTCGTGATGTTCACCAAGGAGGGAATATGAATTATCGAATACTGTGTCTGCTGGTGGTGGGATGCCTGGCCTTTCTGACTGCGGGATGCTCGAAAAAATCGGTCCAATCGGATGGACGCACCTCGAGCGCTGCACGTCCGCCGATTCAAGAACCACTGCCGAACTTGTCCCTCGATGATCCATCAGGCACAGAGCGGCTGAACTCCGGCATCGCCGTGGCCAAGAATGACCCGGCGACGACCAGACGGCTCATGGACGAAGGGCGGGCCGAGCAGGCCGCGACGGCCGCCGCGGGGCTCCGCGACATCTACTTCGGCTATGACAGCTGGACGATCAGCGAGGAGGGGCGCGAAGTGTTGGGCCGTAATGCACAATGGCTGCGCAGCCACCCGGGTGTCCAGTTAAAGGTGGAAGGGCATTGCGACGAGCGCGGCAGTTCCACCTATAACTTCGTGCTTGCGGAGAAGCGAGCCAAGGTGATCATGAACTACTTGACGGACCTTGGGATCAATCGCGGACGCCTGGCCGTCGTCTCCTATGGCAAGGAGCGTCCGTTCTGCAACGACCGCAGCGAGTCCTGCTACCAGCAGAACCGGCGCGGTCACCTCGTCGTCAAGCCGTAACTTGAGCGAACGCTGGCCGCCGACCGGCGGCCAGCTGCGTCCTTCCGTGTCCGGCGCTAGTGCAAGTGCGCCCGCAGCCCGCCTTTCTGAAAATGATTCGGCAGCGGCATGATGCAGTTGGGGTTGAACCCCGCGGCCTTGAGCGTGTCGATGTTGCCGAGCACCTTGTCATTTTTCAGATCGATCACCGTGATCGATCCATCGCTCATCCCTTCCAGATTCAGGAAGCTGTTCTGCACGAAGAGATACCGTTCATCCGGCGACAGCACCGTATGATGCGCGCCCCCTGCGGTCGCGATCGTCTTCAGAAACTTCGGGTGACGCGGGTCGCTGTTGTCATAGAGATTGACGAATCCGGGCTTCGCCGTAGTCACGAACAAGCGGTCGCCCTTCTTGTTGTACATCATTTCCAGCGGCATGCCCTGCTCCCGCGGTCCGAAGTCATCGACCTGACTAAACGAAAATGATTTGGTCTTCGGATCCCACACTCCGGCCCACAGCGTTCCTTCCAGCATGTTGGTGATGTGCACCACCGGCGGATTCGCATTCGGCGAAAACATGATCTCGACGGGAGCGGATTTCGCAGAGGGCTTTGATGTCACCTTGTGCGTCGACAGGACCTTCCCGCTCTTGGCTTCCAGCACGGTCACCGTGTCCCCTTGCTCCGACATATCCGGCTTGACGGTGCTCGTCACCAGAATGCGATCGATGCCATTATGAATGGCAATCCCGTGGGGATAGAGGATGAAAGCGTCCGGCTCCGACGAGCTGATCGTCTTGATCGGCTTATCCGTGTGTGCATCCCCCATGATCACATTGCTGGATCCCATGCAGGTGAGGAACCAGGTCTTGTTGTCCTCCGACACCACGACGTCCTCGCCGACCTTGCAGTCCGGCACGTCAATCGCGCGGAGCCGGTAGGGGAATTGGGTGAGGTCCACCACGTGCAAAATGCTTTTCCCCAGGGACGTGATGTACGCCTTCGTCTTGTCGCGATTAAAGAAGATGTGGTGCGCGACGAGATCCGGCGGTAGCGGAATCTCCATGAGGATCTTGCCGTAGTCCGCCGAGTCGGGGTCGATGTCCATGATCGCGATCCCTTCGCGGCGCACGGGTTGATCCGGCTTGCTCTCATAGTTCAGCAGCGCCAGCTGTTCGGCCAAGGCCGGAAGGGCTCCCGCCACCAGCAAGGCAACCGTCAGGATGAGAAACCGAAGCAGTGTCATGACAGCCTCCATTTGATGGTCTGAAGTGTTTGGGAACGACAACGGTACTTTTGTCCGTAGGGAAAAGCAACGTTGTCCTGAGCCGCACTATAGAGCCGAATGGCCTCTCCCGTCTTAGCCGGGCGTCCGTTTCGCTTAACGCCAAGTCACTCCCTCTAGGTGTTCCCTCCCACGCGTGTCGTCCATTCTGACGGCTTCAAGGGTCTTTTCTAGGGCAAGTCGGGTGGGCTTCGCTCAGAACAGGGTGTCCGGCGTATCGGGTCGCAACCACTTTCAAGGAATGCCACTAGTCGCTAGCTGGGCGAGGTTGCGGCACAATTTGCGACGGCGGCGGTTCCTACAGGGTCCTGCCTTTGCAAAATTTACAGAGGGAACGTTTGAACACCGGCGTCTACGCACTGCCGGAGGAGGAGGTCTACGCAATGGAACTCTACATCGTTGAGGGGGTCAGTATGGGATGGCTGTTGAGTCTGCCCGTAAGTTTGATCCTCCTGCTTTGGCTCGGCCGGTAAGTGGCCTTACGGAGGGCACCATCCAGTATCCTCCTCTGCGGATACTGAAAACGCTTCGGCGCGCCATCAAGCTCCTAGACATTCGAAGTCTTCCCGCGTAGATTTCCGTGCGTGACGGCGAAGCATTTCTCGATGATCCGCGAGTTCCATTTGGCCGATGCGCTGACGTTGGCCAATGCGGCCTGCGGAGTTGCAGCTGTCCTGTTCGCCATGCTCTACATGGGCAGTCATTCGCCGGCTCACTATTTCATCGCCGCCGCGCTCACCCCCGCCGCCTTGCTCTTCGATTGGCTCGATGGACGCGTCGCGCGCTGGCGGCACACCAATTCAGCGCTTGGGCGGGAGTTGGATTCCCTGGCCGACATCCTCTCGTTCGGGATGGCGCCGGCGACGCTCGGATTTGCCGCCGGCTTGCGAGGGGTGTGGGACTGGCTCGCGCTGATCTATTTCGTCTGCTGCGGCGTGAGCCGGCTTGCGCGCTACAACGTCACTGCTGAGCGGCTCTCTGAAGGAAGTAACAAGGTCGCCTATTTCGAGGGGACGCCGATTCCGACCACCTTTCTGCTCACGGCCGTGCTGGCCTTCGCCGGCTGGCAGGAAAGGGTGGGTGATCAGCTGTACTGGGGTGTCTGGTGGCTCGGCCCATGGGAATTGCATCCGCTGTCTCTGCTGTTTGTGCTCTCCGGCAGCCTCATGATCAGCAAGACGCTCCGTATCCCCAAGTTCTAACGGCATGACGTTAGGTCTCACATCTCGCATCTCGAATTGATCGGTGTCCGCCGTTCAGGCACAGAGCGTAAAATTCAAATCTCAGAATCCTGAAATACGTGCTATTATTCCTTGTTGCATTTCCTCTATTTGAGCATTCCCGCACGTGACGACCTCCGATCAGCCGCAGACGCCAGTCGATTCCTCACGCACCCAACCCCTCATTGCTCTATTCCGCCTGCCGCTCTACACCCAGGTCGTGATTGCCGTGATCTGCGGCACCGTCGTGGGAGCGGTCTTCGGCCAGGAGCCGTACCTCGGGGGGCTCCGCAACGAGCAGCTCGGCCGGCTGGGCATGTTCGTCATCCTCCTGCTCAAAACACTTGCCATACCGCTGATCTTCTTCGCCGTGCTCGACGCCTTCATCTCGACGGTGCTGCCGTTGCGGCAGGGCACGCGATTAATTTTCATCTGCCTCGTCAACGTGTCCGTCGCGATGGGCATCGGCCTCACGATCATGAATACGTGGCAGCCCGGCCTCTCGTGGCGGGGCCACGTCGACGAATTGCTGGACCTGGCTCCCGGCTCGACTGTCCCCGGCGCGCCGCTGACGGGCGCCAACGGGCATCCGCTCGAGGAAATCGCCTCGTACATTCCCCGCACGATGCTTCAGCCGTTCACCAGCAACAATGTGATCGGCGTCGTCATTCTGGCCCTGATTCTGGGCGCGATCTTGCGTCGCCTGCACGGCCCCGACGATGAGCACCGCACGTCCATGGAGCCGCTCGTGCAGGCGGTCGAGCGCATCTATCACTGGCTCGTGCGCATCCTCTGGTGGATTATCCATCTCGTCCCCTTCGCGGTCTTCGGTGTGTTGGCCTCCATTGTGGGACGGGTCGGCGTGGGGGTGTTCTCAGCGCTCTGGGTCTTTTTGCTGGCCATTCTGACCGGCCTGTCGATCCATGCCTTCCTGTACTATCCACTCGTCGCCTGGCTCGCCGGCAAAAAGCCGTTCCGCATCTACATTGGCCGGGGCGCCGATGCGATCCTCACGGCCCTCTCCTGCAATAGCAGTCTCGCCACCGTGCCGGTCACCTTGCGGTGTCTCGACCGTATGGGCGTGTCGCCGCAGTCGGCGCGCCTTGCCGCCTGCGTCGGGACGAACCTGAACAATGACGGCGTGACCCTCTACGAAGCGATGGCCGCGCTGTTTCTCGCACAGGCGCTCGGCTATGAACTCTCGATGGGCCATCAGCTCCTGATCGTGCTGGCCTCGATCATGGCGGGTGTGGGTGTAGCGGGCATTCCCGAGGCCGGCCTGGTCGTGCTGCCGCTCGTCCTTTCGGCCGCCGGCCTCCCGAATCAGGTGATCGCCGCCGCGATTCCGCTCGTCATGACGGTTGATTGGATTCTCGCCCGCGTGCGCTCGGGCGTGAATGTGATGAGCGACATGTTGGTGGCCATTCTACTTCACGAATTGGAACACAGGCAGGCGGCGGAGAATGCGGATTCTGTTCCCATCAAATCCAGGGTGCTATGATTTGCCATTGATGATTTCAACAAGGACGTGACTTCCAGGGCGGCGCAATCAAACGCGGCGATCGCCTCATCGCCCTCGGCTAAATACCAGTCTTTCCATCCAGAGTCCCTCTGCCAATCCCTGCCGTGATGCTGTCCAGCTTGGGCTGGAGCCATTTTCTCCAGGGATGGCACTAGTTCTCTTCGTTCCGGTATCGGTGCGTTAATGGCCGGAAACGAGAGAACGAGCAAGCTTGGAAGGAGCGTGTTAGAACCATGGAACTGCAAATCGATGGACGGCAAACACCCATCGCCCCTGAATGGCGAGCCGATGTCAAGGCACGCGTCGCGGCGCTGCGTCCCGATCACGATATCATCCATCTGCGCGCCACGCTTTCGAAACACGATCATCGCAAACCGGCGGATTCCCGCAGCGTACTTCTCGTCGTCCAGATCCCCGGCCATACCATCACGGCCGGCAAGCACAATGCCACGTTCGAGGAAGCCATCCGCGAGGCGTTTGAGGCGCTGGGGC
>DASVBB010000035.1:0-7869 GCA_036376045.1 Nitrospira sp. | reverse complement strand
CGCCGTCGAGAAAATGACCCATCGCCATCTTTTCCGACGTGGCTTCCGCATGCATGTCGACGAGCACCGCCGCCACACGTTTTCTCAATCGTGCCATTTCCCGCTTCGCGACCTGGAACGGACAATCCAAGGTCGGCATGTAGGCGCGTCCCATCAACTGCAAGATGGCAAGTTCTTCCCCGTTCTTGGCCTGGACGATGACGCTGCCCTGGCCCGGCACGCCGTCCGGATAATTGGCCGGCCGCAGCAAACGCCGTTCGCGCGGGAAGTAATCAAGAATTTCCTTTTTGTCCCAGGCGTGATTGCCTGTGGTGATCGCCGACAATCCCATCCCGAACAATTCTTCGGCAAGCTCGGGGGTGATCCCGAAGCCACCCGCAACGTTTTCACCGTTGCCAACGACGACGTCGATCTGGCGCTGAGACACGAGGCGCGGCACCATCCGGCCCACGGCACGCCGCCCCGGCTCTCCCATGATGTCCCCGATGTACAGGACTTTCATTTCGCGTACTCGATGTAGCGGCTTTCGCGGATCACCGTGACCTTGATCTGGCCCGGATACGTCAATTCCTGCTCGATCTTCTTGGCCAATTCCCTCGACAGCTGAAACGACTCGCTGTCCGTCACGTCTTCCTGGCGGACGATCACGCGAATTTCCCGGCCCGCTTGGATGGCGTAGGCCTTCTGCACGCCTTTCTGCGCATGCGCAAGCGATTCCAATTTCTCCAGGCGCTTCACGTAGGACTCCAGCGCCTCGCGCCTTGCCCCCGGCCTGGCAGCCGACAAGGCTTCAGCGGCGGCCACGAGCACTGATTCCGGACAGATGGGCGGCACCTGCTCGTGGTGGGCGGCGATGGCATTCACGATTTTCTCGCTCTCGCCCCACTTTTTCGCGATTTCCGCACCCAGCATCGCATGGGGCCCTTCTTCTTCGTGGCTCACGGCCTTGCCGATATCGTGCAGCAAGGCGCCACGTCGGGCGAGCCGCACGTCCAACCCAAGTTCTGAGGCCATGATGCCGCAGATATAGGAGGCTTCACGCGCATGGTAGAGGTTATTTTGTCCGTAACTCGTCCGGTATTTCAGCCGGCCCAACACTTTGATGAGCTCCGGATGGAAATCGGAGAGTCCCAGCTCGAAAATGATCTTTTCGGCTTCCTCGTACATCAACTTGTCGATATCGACCTTGACCTTTTCGACGATCTCCTCGATTCGCGTGGGATGGATGCGTCCGTCATGCATCAACCGCTCGAGCGAGACCTTGGCGATTTCCCGGCGCAACGGATCGAACCCTGAGATGATCACGGCTTCCGGCGTCTCATCAATGATCAGATCGATGCCGGTCGCGGCTTCGATCGCACGGATGTTGCGTCCCTCGCGGCCGATAATGCGGCCCTTCATCGCATCGTTCGGAATGGGGACGACGGAGATGGTCGATTCCGACACGTAGTCCCGCACCACCCGTTGAATGGAGGTGGTGATGATCTCCCGCGCTTCCCGCTCGGCATTCTCTCGGGCTTCCTCCAGCGTCCGCTTGGCGATCCCGGCGGCATCGAGGCGAGCCTGGCTCTCCAGTTCCTGAAGGAGCTGCTTCTTGGCTTCATCAGCCGTCATACCCGCCACCCGCTCCAATGCGTCGCGATGCTCGCGCTCTGCCTGGGCGCAGGTCGCTTCCTTGACAATCAATCTCTCTTCTTTCTTGATGAGCTCCTGTTCACGCTTTTGTCCCTCGGCATCGCGCTTGTCCAGCACGCCGATGCGCTTATCGATGGCTTCTTCCCGCTGGACCAGGCGCTTTTCTGCGGAGGTGAGCTCGAGCAGCTTCGCCTTTTGCTCTTTCTCCAATTCCGCCTTGGATTGAAAAATCAAATCCTTCGCTTCGAGCTTGGCCTCTTTGACGATATTTTCGGCTTCACGTTGGGCGTTTTGGATGGCTTGACGCGACTGTTCTGCCTCCTGAGCGCGCCTGGCGCTCATGGAAGAACGGCGCAACCCTTCATACATTCCAATTCCCAGCAACGCCCCTATCAATCCCACGAATATGTACAGCAACATGGAAGTCGACATAGGACAGACCCTTTCACGATTGAGGCTGCATCACGCCTGAGACGGTCAAGATTCAGAAGGTAGCGGTTGGGAAGACGAAAGACAGGACGAGAAGAGGCCGACCGATCAGACTATCCCGAGAAACGACTTCGGAAGGATGAACGTGTTGTTGGAAGAGCGGAGCGAGCCTGTCTCCAGACTTGGCCTCCGACTGCGCGTCGAATAGGACTCACTCGCGCGAGACATAATCCGAACGATCGTACCGGTTCTGAGACCGCCACGGCCGCTCGTCTATCCGCACCGAACTCTCGTTCGGCCGGCACCACGTACTCCGCGATTCTGTCCAGGATGGCAGCGAGGGTCGAGAGGAGCAGCAGCACTCCCTGCAACGCATTCCACTCTCTCAACGGGATCAGCATCGAAAAACCCACATTCATTCTTGCAGCGACGTAAATCGTATCCCGGAATCGTTACCGGTTGGTGATTGACCTCATCCTTGTCCCGATCAATGAACCTGCTTCCGCAAATACCACTACCACAACCCCACGATAGCAAAGGCTTCCGGGCCTTTGCAAGCGCATTCACCGAAAGAGCGAAGTAGGAACGTGTTCCTCGATGGATTCCATGAGCGACGTCATCCGGCGTTCGACATCCGCTTCGCCTTGGGCTCGTTTCTTTTCCGCTTCGAACAGCTGATGGGCCAGATTCAGCGCTGTCAGAACCGCCAACCTGGATGGTGTAGTAGTGTTCATCCCCTCAGCAACCTGCCGCATTTGACCGTCCACGAAGCCTGCCAGGCGACGGATGTAGGCTTCATCCGCTTCGCCTTTGATCGTATATCGCTGGCCGTAGATCTCGACATCGGTCGTCTTAGTCAAAGGCCACCTCCTTGCGTTCTTCGAACCCCTCCAACACTTCGATATCACTCAGGACTTTCTCAACGCGGGCTTTAATGTCGGTCCGCTCACGAGCCCAGCGGCGATTCGAATCACTTTCGTCGGCCAAGCGCTGCCGGGTCGCCCGGAGATCATCCTCTAGGCCGGCATTTCGCTTTTTCAATTCCTGGATGAGCTTCACCAGGTCCTTGATGCGCGTCTCAAGCGCATCCAAACGATCCAGCGCCATGTACCCTCTCCTGCATTCTCTACCACGGATTGTGGCGCACTATAGGAACTTACCCACAGCTTGTCAACGCCATCAGGACAGGCCGCCGAGGCGCACGTATTCGCGATAGGTCCGCAAGACCCGTTTCACATATTGTCTGGTCTCTTGATAGGGAATCAGCTCGACGAACTCGTCCTGACCCTGCCCGCGATATTGAGAGATCCAATTGCCGACCGCCAGAGGGCCTGCATTATAGGAGGCAATGGTATAGACGAGGTTGCCGGAAAACTGCTCCAACAATTGCTCGACGTAGCGGACGCCAATGCGGATGTTGGTCTCTTGATCAAACAGGTCTTCACGTCCGACGGCGGGAAGCCCGACCCGCTGCGCCACGGTGTTGGCCGTTGCCGGCATGACCTGCATTAATCCGATGGCCCCCACACGGGAAACGGCTTTCACGTCATATTGGCTTTCTTCACGGATAATGGCGGCGATCAGGTACGGGTCCACGCCCTTCGCCCCCTGTAGTTTGATCGTCGGCAGGAGCCCGGTCGGATAGGCCACGTTCCATAGCGAAGGCGCAACCGTTCCGCCTGTGCGCTCCAGCTGATCGCGGAATCGAGCACGTGCCAGACGTAGCGCCTGATGATAGGCGCCGACCTCGTTCAACATCGTCGACAGCGCCACCAGGGCATCAGGGTCCCGGCTGTACCGCTCCGTCAGCACGGCGACTTCGTGGGCGGCGTCGGCATCCAAACCCAGAGTTTTCAGCTCAATCGCCCGACGGTATGCCGTCTGCTGGGCGATGTCTGCGCGTGTAGTGATGGTCGCGGCCGGCTCGCCTTCTTTCGGCGGGTCAGCGGAGACCATCGTCACATCTGGTGGAATTTCGGAACCAGGCCCATCCTTCATGCGTTCTCGAGCCAACTGACAATAGTAAGTAAAGCGGTGCCGCTGACACAGTTTCTTATAGTACTCCTGAGCTTCCGGCTGCTGATGCTGCTCACCGGCACGTCCGAGCCAGTAAAGCGCTTGAGGCTCGAACTCACTGTCATGCTGCTCGGCCAGCGCACGCAAACCTTCAGCCGCCTCGCGATAGCGCCCTGTTCGGTAATACACCCATCCCACACGCCATTGACCTTCCGCCCGTTGTGCCGCGGGCTCGCCCTGCTTCGCTACCTGATGATATTTCACAATGGCTTCGTCGTATTGCTTCTGGTCCTCGAGCCACATGCCGACAAACAGCGTGATCTGGCCCTTCTGCTCGGCAGACAGGGACGTAGAGGGAAGCACCCGTCCGGCTTCCACCAACTTGTCTCCCTGTCCCTGCCGGAGATAGACGCGCGCCAGCCACACCGCCGCTTCATGGGATTCCGGTCCACCGTCTTTGGCCAACGCACGAAACGTATCGCGCGCTTGATCATATTGTTTGAGCCGCACCTGCGCGATGCCCAACTTCAACTTGGCCTCACTCCGCCGGGGCGAATGCGGATCGACCACGAGAAATTTTTTCAGCTCTTCGATCGCTTCGGCATGAAATGCCTGCCCCAAGAATGCCTGCGCGCGGGTGAGCCGATCGGACGGTTGGACGGTCCATGTCTCTCCGCCCAAGTTGGACGACAGCACCGTTTCCGCCTCTTTCGCCTCCGGCGCGTAAGGGAAACGCACCCACACCTGCTGGAGCAATTCGCGTCCTTCTGCAATATTGTTCTCACGCAGACGGCACGCCCCTCGGCGGAGGTAGGCCTGGGGAGCGGCGAGGTCCTTGTCATTCATTGCAAGTGCCTTGATGAACCACGCCGTCGACTCCTGACAGGCGGAGGCTTGGTACCACGCTTCGCCCGTTTTATAGGCGGCCTTCGCCATGATGTTGGAATCAGGCACCGCCATGGGAATGCTTTCCAACAGCACTGCCGCCTCCCTCGCGTCGCCGAGATTGAATTGCGCCTGAGCAATCCAGAGACGGATGTAATCGTCGAGCACCGGAAAGTCACGCTGGGCGTTTCGAAGGAATGGAATGGCAGCGGCGGGATTTCGATCGATCAACAGCACACCGGAAAGTAGTCCTGCCCGCTTGCTCCAAGGGGTGTCAGGAAACCGATCCATCAGGCGTTGCAGGCGCTCGAGCTTGAGCGTCAACACCTGTTCTTTCGTCATACCCTTTCCGAGGCGCTCCTTGGGAAGCGCGGCCGCTTGAAAACAGGGCTCGGGCTGATCACAAAAATCGGGTTCACCTGAGAGAGCGGCAGACCCAGCCACACCGCTCAGAAGGAGCAGCAGACTGCAGGCACAACACCGCATCACAACAGGCAGCATTCCCACTCCGCTCCTACCATATATAACAGTGTCTCTCCATCCTTGCCAGCAGAGGACGATGATATGGTAGGCTGCGTCATGCAGGGCTCGAACACTGCGGTCTCGTCCTCCCACATCGACCTCCTTTCACTCACCGAATCAGAGATGGCGGGGCTCGTCACCGCGTTCGGCTGGCCCGCGTACCGGACCGGGCAAATTCTTCGATGGATCTATCAGCGCCGGGCACGGACGATCGAAGAAATGACCGATTTGAGCCAGGTTGACCGTGCGAAGCTGAGCGCACGGGCCACCGTTCGAAGAGCCTTCGGCTGTGTCGTATTCCGCTCCGCAGACGACACCAGGAAGCTGATCCTCAAGCTGGAAGACGGACTCGAGGTGGAAGCGGTTCTCATTCCCGACGAAGACCGGCTGACGCTGTGCCTCTCCACGCAGGTCGGCTGCACGCTTGACTGCGGCTTCTGTCTCACGGGCACGATGGGCTTGAAACGTAACCTCAAGCCGCACGAAATCATCGAACAGGTATTGACCGCCCAGGATCAGCTCGCCGAGGGCGAACGGTTGTCGAACATGGTGTTCATGGGCATGGGCGAACCGTTGGCAAATCTTCATGCAATGTCGGAAGCGATTCGGCGGCTGACGAACAAACCATGGGGATTGGGATGGTCTCCGCGCCGCATCACCGTGTCCACAGCGGGCCTGGCCTCCAGGATGAAAGACGTCGCGCCGCTCGGCGTGAACTTAGCGATCTCACTCAATGCCACCACCGACGAGCAACGCGCACACCTCATGCCGGCGGTGAACAAAATGGCGTCGCTCAGGACGCTGCTGCTCGCCTGCCGCCGGTATCCCTTGGCGCCGCATCGACGGCTGACGTTCGAGTATGTCCTGCTGGCGGGTGTGAACGATCGTGAGGCCGATGCGATTCGCCTGGCCAAACTGATTCGCGGCATCACCTGCAAGGTCAATCTGATTCCGTTCAACCCGTTTCCGGGCAGTGCCTTTCGTCGGCCGTCCGACCGGGATGTTCTGGCGTTTCAATCGATCGTGCGCGATGCAGGAATCGACGTCTTCATCCGCAAGAGTCGCGGACGCGATGTGTTGGGCGCCTGTGGACAGCTCGGAAATCTTCCGCCGGCATATCGGCAAACCTTGACACAAATTGAATCCCGTTGTTAGCATGCAGCGGTTTTCCTCACCACAAATCATGACCAGCTTGCATTTCCGACACAGCCGTTTCTGGTGGCTTCCGGTCCTGATCGCCCTGTGCTGTTTCTCCATCTTCGTCCGACCGGTGGAGGCCGCCGAACCTCACGAGCACATCCTTTCAAACGGCATGAAAGTGCTGTTGGTGGAGGTCCCGAAAGCTCCCGTCGCCACGGTCCAGGTCTGGTACAAGGTCGGCTCGCGCAATGAGGTCATGGGCCGTGCGGGGCTGTCCCACATGCTCGAGCACATGATGTTCAAGGGCACGGCGAAATATCCAAAAGGATCGTTTTCGCGTCTGATTCGGAAGAACGGCGGCATGGATAACGCCTTTACGAGCCAGGATTTTACCGCCTATTTTGAAAATCTCGCCGCCGACCGCGTGCAGCTCGCCTTGGAGATGGAGGCGGATCGCATGCAAGGTCTCCTCCTGGACATGAACGAGCTGAAGACCGAGCGCGAGGTGGTGAAAGAGGAGCGGCGGCTGCGCACGGAAGACGATCCGCAAGGCGCGCTGGTCGAAGCGTTGTTCGCCCAGGCCTATCTCAGCCATCCCTATCACTGGCCGGTCATCGGCTGGTTCGGTGATCTGGATGCGATGACGCTCGAGGATCTGCAGCGGCACTACGACACCTACTATTCTCCCAACAACGCCACACTGGTGGTCGTCGGTGACATCAAGGCCGAGCTGCTGCTGCCGACGATCAAACATCTGTTCGAGCCCATTCCCCGCGGGCCGGAACCCAAGGCCGTAGCGACGATGGAGGGCGAACAGAAGGGCGAACGCCGGTTTCTGCTGAAACGGGAAGCGCAGGTGCCGTTTGTGATGATGGGGTATCGCGTCCCTAACTATGTTAGTGAAGATTCATACGCGCTGGACGTGCTCGAATCCATCCTGTCGCACGGCAAAAGTTCTCGGCTGTACCAGAGCCTCGTGTATGATCAAAAACTATCGCTCGCCGTCGGCGCAGAATACGGCTTGATGCAAACCGACCCGGGCCTCTTCTATTTTTACGCACTCGTGAGCCCCGGACAGAAGGTCGAGGTCGTTGAAGAGGCGCTCCATAAGGAAATCAAACGGCTGCAGACGGAGCCGCCGACTGAGCAGGAACTGCAACGGGCCAAGAACCAGGTCGAAGCGGCGAGGGTCTTTGAGCAGGATTCGAACTTCCGGCACGCCATGCTGCTCGGCCAGGCGGA
>DASVBB010000027.1:0-13003 GCA_036376045.1 Nitrospira sp. | reverse complement strand
CTGATTTCTTCGTCAGGTGAAAAGTCCCGCCTTTTTGGGTCGGCGCCAGATCATCCGCGATTCGCGTATACCACCAACGGCCTTCCCCGTCTGTGAAATCAGGGGACAACTGGACGGTAAAGCCTCCCTCGCGGTCGTTCTCCTGCTGGACCCATCGGCCGTGCCAGGTGTGGTCGGAAAGCGAATGGGTCTCGAACCGGCCGCCCTTCCATGGATAGTTGCCGTTTCCCTGCTCGTCGAGGATCAATGTGACGACCGCTCCTTCTTCGTAGTCCCATTCGCCGGCCAAAACCTTGCGGTCTTCCTGCACGCCAGAGGGTACGATGAGGGGTCGTTCTATCGTCTCATGAGTCGGAGGAGTGGTGCACGCAGCAGCCGAGCTGAGCACGAGGGCCGACAGTATAAAGTGCCACTTCGAGTTGTGCATGCCTAATTTCATATCACGAGAGCGTGATGCGGACAAGTTATGAGAGCCCTTGTTCACGCAAGGCGAGCGATCCGTCGGCAGGCTTCATCGAGATCCGCATCGGTCTTGGCATAACTGAACCGGATGTACCGTGATCCTTCAGGGCCGGAGAAAAACGCTTCTCCGGGAACCCCCGCCACACCGGCGGTTTGCAGCAGATGCATGGCCCGGTCTTTTCCACTTTTACCGGGCAGCCTCGTCGTATCGGCCAATACGTAGTAGGCCCCCTGAGGGAGAGCAGGCGGCAGGCCTGCTTGAATCAATGCGGCGCAGATGCAATCGCGTTTGTGTTGAAATTCCTTTGCCAGCTGGCGGTAGAAATCCTCCCCCAACTCCCGGATGCCGGCAGCGACACCGGCCTGCAAAGGCGTCGGGGCGCACACGTACAGAAGATCGTTCATCGCGCCGATGGCCTGGCTCCACCGCGGTGAAGCCACGCTGTACCCGATCCGCCAACCGGTAATGCTGAAGGTTTTCGAATAGCCGCCGATCGTAATCGTCCGCTCCCCCATGCCGGGCAGAGACGCCATGCTCACGTGCCGGCGACCGTCGTAGAGAAAATACTCGTAGATCTCATCCGTCACGATCAGCAAATCCCGGTTGACGGCGATGTGCGCAATCGCCTCCAGTTCCTCTCTCGTAAACACCTTGCCCGATGGATTTCCTGGCGAGTTGACAATGATGGCCCTTGTCCGAGGTGTGATGGCGCGCTCGACGGCTTCCGGAGCGAGGGTCCAGTCAGGAGGCAGCAGAGTCACGATCACCGGGACCGCTTCGACGGCGAGCAGCGCGCTGACATGGTATTGATAAAAGGGCTCGAACAGGAGGACTTCATCGCCTGGGTTCAGGAGAGCCAGACAAGTCGCATGAAACGCTCCCGTGGCCCCGGCGCTCACCGTGATGTCGGTCTCGGGATCGGCATCAATGTCGTTGTCTCGAGACAGTTTGACCGCCAAGGCTGCCCGCAACTCCGGCAAGCCATCAAATCGGGAATAGGTATTCTTGCCGCGTGCCATCGCCTCCGCTGCAGCCTTGAGCACAATGGGGGGTACAGGTGTGTCGCACACCCCCTGGGCCATGTTGAGCCCCCCGGCCGCTACGCACGCCTGGGTCATGGCGCGAATTTCCGAGTGGCCGAGTTCGGCCATCCGCTGATTGATCCGGTACGAGCCCATCAATCTCCTCGTTGCATTCCTTGTCGCAGAGCCGTCCCAAGCCCGTCAAGCGCTTCGGTGATCCCGGCGTCTCAGTCTCCTGCATGTGGTAATTAAGGTTGCTCTTGACACCACTCTGGTTGTCCTACGTATTTTAGAGTACTATTGCCTATTGAAGATGGTACCCGTGGGGTTTACTCCCTTTGAGGTACCGCTCCTGGGGAATGCAGTTGAATCTCAATTGTCTATACTTAGATCAAGAGCTGGTGTATTTACCAGGTATGTTTAGGACCGCTAGGGATCTGAGGAATGAGCAAAGCAACACAGAATCAGCTGCCTCCCAAGCCGGATGATTCCCAGCCGTTTGAACGGCGCGGCCGCAGGCTCAGCATGAGTCGGCGTCTCTTCTTCTTCGGCGAGGGCGAATTCGAGGGAGAGGCGACCGTCGTAGATATCTCCACCAACGGCTGCAAGGCCATGTCTCATACTGAGGTGAAGGTCGGCTTATCCCTGAAACTGTCGGTGTTCCTTCAGGATCAACAATGGCCGTTACGCATCGATCATGCCCTTGTGCGCTGGGTGGATGGCCAATATTTCGGTTTGGAGTTCACCGGGATCAGACCCGCCCAACGAGAACGGCTCCGGTCGATTCTGATGAAGATGAAAGCCTAGATCTCCGACACCGATGCCGACACCGAACGGCGTCCGGAATCTCTTACAGAAAGACCGGCGGATTTTTCGCGGACGGCTCGCGGTGCCGGCTGGAGTTGGCGGTAGTAGCGAAGCACCTTCCTGACGTACAAGCGCGTTTCCCTGATTTTTGGCACCCTGCCTTCCTTTACGCGATGCACCCCGGCGTTGTAGGCAGCCAGCGCAAGCGGAAGATTACCCTGATAGCGATTGAGAAGGTGACGGAGCTGCTTGGCGCCACCCCGGATGTTCTCGACTGAATCGTAGACATTGGCCACGCGCAGGGTCGCCGCTGTATCGGGCGTCAGCTGCATCAGTCCGACCGCTCCCTTTCTGGAAACAACGTGCTGACGAAAATCCGACTCGGCCTTGATCACCGCACGCAGCAATGCTGGATCGAGACGGTAGCGCTTCGCATAAAAGTTGATGGCCCGCCGAATGTCCTGTTTGGAGTAATGCAGACGGTTTTCGGAATCGGAGATCGTCATGGTGGGAGCCAGAGCGACCAGCAGCAGGGCCGCGAACCCAATGCCGCACCCGCGAGCCGCTCGCTGAAACACAGGATTGTTGAACCAGGTCATCCCCGATGAACAGGTCAACATCCATGCCGGGGCCCGCACCCTTCAACTACCTGAAATTAAGCGGGATTGCCGGTTTGGGACTGTAAGACGGACCGCACAGGACTGTGCAAAGAGGGTCCCAACTGCCTCCTTTTTGAGGCAGTTGCGGACATACGGCTTACGACTTCCCCCACAAGGTCTCGAGGCGCTGTGCGCGGCCGCACGTGAACTTGTAGAACTTATAACGCACGGGGTTCTTCTTGTAGAAATCCTGATGGTACTCCTCGGCAGGATAGAAATCGGAGGTAGCGGTCAGCTGAGTGACGATCGGCGTAGAGAATCGTTTCGATTGCTCAATCGCCTGTCTCGACTCTTCAGCTGCACGCTTCTCGGCTTCGCCTTGATAGAAAATTGCCGCCCGATATTGGTTTCCGTGATCGCAAAACTGGGCATCCGGGGTGACGGGATCGATGTTCCTCCAGAACGCCTCCAGCAACTGGGTGTAGCTGACTTTCGCCGGGTCATAGCGCACTTCAACCGATTCCGCATGCCCCGTTTTTCCTGCCGAAACTTCTTCATAAGTGGGGTTCTTCACGGTCCCCCCCATGTACCCCGAGACGACTTCAAGCACACCGTCGACCTTCTCGAAGGCTTCTTCCATGCACCAGAAGCATCCGCCGGCAAAATAGGCCTTCGCGAGCGAGGCGGGTCCCGCTGCAGGCTGATCGGCCATTGCCATATGTCCGGCCAACAAGGCGATGAACGCCAGTCCATACGTTACGGCCCAGCGCGAGCGCCACATGATGTCCTCCTTCTGCAGACCTGGTTGATCCCTATGCTCTCTCTACGGAAATGTGTATCTGTTGGATGGCTGAACAGGGCTCAACAGCCTCCCCAAGGGGCTTGAAGACTGGAAGTGTCGCCGCGTTCGAGACGCTTGAGGATGGCATTGATTGCGTCTTCAGGAGTCTGCACGCTGGATATGAGTCGGCCGCCCAAATTCTTGAAGAACTTTTCCTCACCCGGGGTCGCGCCAAGCAGCACGACTTCCTTCCCGGCCTTGAGCGCCAAGGCTACTTCCGAGACGGTTCCCGACCCCCCTAATCCGCAGGCGACGATGACCTGGCTCGAAAGGACGCAGACGTTGTTCCTCGCGTTTCCCATTTCGGTGATGATGGCGACGTCGACATACTTGGAGATCTTGTCCCGGGTCGTCGGCAGTACTCCGACGGTCAAGCTGCGGGGGACTTTCTTGGCGCCCTGATTCGCCGCATGCATCACGCCGACGTCGCGACCGCCCGTGAGCAACACCCATTCGCGCCTGGCAATGAGCTCGCCGAGCGCACGGGCATTCTCCACATCTTTTCTTCTTGCCTTGGCCGGCCCCATGACTCCGACGACGTAACGCACCTCATGCCCCCCGGTGTTGTCCTTAAGGAGGTGGATTGTAGCCCCTATCAGGCCAGGTTTGTCAAAACGCACCCGGTCCAACACCTCAGGGAAGCACGTAGAAGCGAGAGCCAGATCCTTAGAAGCGCGAGGCGGCAAGTGTGACGTCCGCATGGGACCAGGCTTTCTCGAATCGGCCTGAGACCTCGGCGGCTTCGGCATCCTTCCGCTGGGCCCTCAAGCTCTGGAGCAGGCCGAATAATCCCCATCCGTTCTCGGGATACCATTTCAGATCGGTCCTGTACTCGGTCTCGGCTTCCGGGGCGCGACCGGCGAGCAGCAGCACCGGACCGAGATAGTGACGGACGGGAAGCGACCAGTGGGGCGGCTCGGCGCCTTGCAATGAGTCTTCGATTTTTGCCGCCTCCCTGAAGGTCTTGATGGCTTCGTCATGACGCTGGCGCTGTGCTGCGATCTGGCCGGCCAACAGCCGTTCGGCGATCTTCAAGAGGTCCCGCTCCAGTTTGTCCTGTTGGTTCCTGCTTCGCCGGAATTGCTTCGTCAGCGTGAGCAGTGCTTGCCGTTCACCATCGGCGCCCGGCAATCGCCCCGTTGCGACCAGGGCCATCCCCCGACCCAATCGCCACGTGCCCTCAAGGAGGTGCAGGCCTTTCGTAGGTGGGGGTTCACGCAACAGATCGTTCCACCGTCCGAACCGGATCCAGGTGAACAGTTTTGTCGTCAGATACGCTTCCTTGCTGCGGTTGCTTTTGGCCTCGTCGTCGGTAATGGTCGCCACCAGCGACATCGCAGCTTTCTCCGCTTCTCCGCTGCGCCCTTCCATCATGAGCGACGACCACAAGAAGTGCAGATTGTGACTGTAATAGCCGTCGGCATAGTCCCCGGCCAGATGCGCGTCTACCAGATACCGTTCATCGGCATGAGCCGCCTCGGCATTCCGCTCCGACGATTCGTGATACATGCCGACCCTGGCGTAAATGTGCGCCGGCATATGGACCAGATGGCCCGCGCCGGGCATGAGACCTGGCAACCGGTCGGCACAGGCCAGTGCACGCTGCGGTTCACGTGAGGCTTCGACCGCATGAATGTAGTAATGACAGGCGCCGGGATGGTTCGGATGCGTCTCAATTACGGCCTCAAGCGTGGACACGATCTCCTGCGTCCCCGGCTTGGGCGTACCTTCTGCCGTCCAGAAATCCCACGGCCGAAGATCCATCATCGATTCGGCGAAGAGTACGCCGGCGTCCGCATCATCGGGATACGCCTTCCACACCGACCGCATCGCATCGGCATAGGCTTTGTCCAAAGCGGCGCGGGAGGCACGAGGGGCTCCAAGATAACGTTTCATCAATGCTTCGACGTAGGCCCGTTCGGCGGGCGTGGCCGTCGACAAACGAGCCGCTGCCTGCTTGATTGCGTCGGCCGCCCGGCGGCCATCTTCTTTTGACATCGCCGCATTGATGTTCGGTCCCAAGGCGAGCGCGACGCCCCAATGAGGCATCGAAGCGTTCGGATCCTCCTTGGACGCCTCCTCGAACGAATGAATCGCCTCCTCGTGATTGAAGGCATAGACCAACCGCAATCCCTGGTCAAAATACCGTTGTGCCAGTTCCGACGTGGTGCTGATCGGATGATGCAGTGTGCCGAGATTGTCGTAGAGTTGCGACGCGCCGTGAGCCGCCCCGGCCGCAACCGAAGACAGGAACAGCACTCCGGCAGCTGCCGAGGCGACAGTCCTTCGCCACCTTGCCACATTACCTGTCACGTACACGCCTCAAAATCTGGTCACGCTGGAAAAATTAAAGTCCCGTAAGGCCATGGCCGGAATGAGCATCTTCCCGGTCTCCGATGTGACAGCTTCCATCGGTTCGGTCAAGGCATCGACGTGTTTGAATACGCGCAATGGGCTCTCATGGAAGCGAAAATTGCGGACCGCCGAGGTGATCTGGCCGTCCTCCACGAGAAATGTCCCGTCACGCGTCATGCCCGTCAGGGTGAGGTCGGTCGGATTGACCGTGCGGATATACCAGAAGTTCGTGACGAGGATTGCCCGTTCGCACTGCTTGATCAGTTCCTGAGTCTTTGACGCGACCGGTCCCGATGCGGATACACAGGGCGCCTCGAGCGTCGCAATATGCTTGACTCCATGCTGCTTCGCGGTGAACCGATCATACGCCAGGTGTTTCAACACGCCCTTGTCGATCCACACCGCGGCTTCGCTCGGCAGCCCCTCGTGCGTGAAGCCTGTGCCCAGCAGATCGGCATGTCCCGGCAGGTTTTGAAGTGTCAGCCGTTCGTCCAGAATGTGACGGCCGAGCTGTCCAGCGAAGGGACTCGTTCCTTTCTCATACGATTTCGCATCCAACATCCACAGCAGCCAGCTCCAGAGTCCCGCCGCCGCCGCCGGCTCGAGGATGACTCGATAGCGCCCCGGCGCCAGTTCCTGCGCGTCTCGGCTCCGTTTGGCCTTGTTGATCGCGGACAAGGTCCGGTCCTGAATCTTTAAGTGGTCGATCGAACGGTGGGCCGCCGCGCTCCAGCCGGTCGCATCATCGGCCTGCACGGTGAGACTAAACCGTGCCTCGGTGCGTTCTTCCTGGGCAAAGAGCCCGTTGCTGGCCGCGACCCCGACTGACGCGACCGAGGACGAGACGATGCCGGCGGCTTGCAGATTTTCGATCCGGCATTGCCCTATGGCTTCGTTGGCGTACTCAAGCCGCCGTGACGGGCCCGCGGCCGCCGTCTCCGGCCGGCTCGTCAACGGCGTTTGGAAGACTTGCGGCTCTGGCGGCGGGAGATATTCGGGGTCCTCAGGCGACACACGGGCAATGCGCTCCGCGCGAGCCAGGGTGTCTTGCACGGCTCCAGCCGTGAAATCCGTCGTCGAGGCCGACCCACGCCGTCCGTCGAACGCCACGGTAACCGTCAGGGTTCCACGCCTGGTATCGACGTTTTGGATAATGCGGCTGTTCGCGAAGCGGGTCGTCCCCGTGTGCTGATCATGGAGATTCACGACCGTATGATCTGCCGCAGCGCGCTTCAAGACCAGGTCGGCGAGAAATCGAAATTCCTCCTCGTTCGTCAATTTCGGCCACGTCTTGGTGTTCGGAATGGTCAAGTCAGTTATCCCTTGATGACGGCGACTCGGCGAAACCGTGCATGAGACGCGGCGTGCGTCATCCAGCCGGACTGACCGGGCTGGCCCTTGCCACACGTGATGAATCCATAGCGGCGGCGATGATCGCGATCGGCAACGCCGTCACAGCTGTTCCAAAATTCAGGAGTGATGCCGTGATAGATCACGTCCCGCAGCATGTGCGTACGCCTGCCGTTTTCGATCATCCAGAAGGCATCGCCGCCGAACTGGAAGTTGTACCGCCGTTGATCGATGCTGTACGAACCGTGTCCTTCAATGTAGATTCCCCGCTTGACGTCGGCGAGCAGATCGTCCAGCGAGGCTGAGCCCGGCTCCAACCCGATGTTCGCGATGCGTACGATCGGCACGCTGCCCCAACTGTCCGCCCGGTTCGATCCCCGGGATCTCGTGTCACCGATCTTCGAAGCGACCTCGCGGTTGGTGCAATATCCGACGAATAGGCCCTCCCGTACAATATCCCACCGTTGGCATGCGACGCCGTCGTCATCGTAGCCCGTGGCGGCTAACGTTTCAGGTTCGGTGTTGTCGGCGACCAGATTCACATTGGCGGAGCCGTACCGGAAGGTGCCGCGTTTATCGGGCGTCAGAAAGCTGGTGCCGGCGTAGTTCGCTTCGTAGCCGAGGGCCCGGTCAAGCTCGCTCGGATGACCGCAGGACTCGTGCATGGTCAGAGAGAGATGCTCGGGATCCAGTACCAGATCATAGAGGCCTGGCCGGACAGCGGAGGCCTTCACCTTCTCGACGGCTTGGGAGGCAATGCGCGGTGCCTGAGCCATGAAGTTCGCCGCCTCGATCAGCTCGTAGCCCGTGCGTAAATGCGGAGTAGCGAAGCTCCGCGATGCGAAGCGGCCGTCGTAGCGGGCGGTCGCCGTGAATTCCCCCTGGACGGCGAGGAGATCAAATTCCAGCCTTGTTCCTTCCGTCGAGACGAACAATTTGCGGTCGCGCCGAGCCCACAGACTTGCACTGCTGCGGACAATCTCCGGCTGGCTCTGCACGTAATCCATCACCTCGCGCAACAGCGTGGTCTTCCGTTCGAGCGGGATGGTAAAGGGATCGATCCGGTTCGGGGTCACCACCCGGTCACGGTGGACCGGTTCGTCCACCAAGCGAGTTTTTTCGCTCGCGAGCGATGCCGATCCGCGGGCAATCTCGACGGCGAGATCGGCCACGCGGGGCACTTCCTCCAGGGACAAGACCGAGCTCGCAGCGAACCCCCACCCTCCATGGTACAGCACGCGGATCCCGAATCCGCAATCTTCAGCGTCGCGGATCGATGCAATGCGCCGGTCTTCCCCGCTGATTGTTTGACTCGTGCTGTTGAGAAAGCGGATGTCCGCGTATTCGGCGCCCGAAGCCGCCACGCGCTTCAATGCCAGATCGGCCATTTCATCCGCACGCGGGAAAGGCATCGTGACTTCATCCTGCCAAAGTCCTGGAGACCATTCAACTTGGAATTCGCGCCGGTCTTCCGTAGGATGGCCGACATGCCGCCGCTGTCCCAAACGGTACGACAGCGCATCGTCGAGCTCTTGACCGGTTCCCGGTTGTCCTCCTATGAACTCGCGCAACGCCTCGGAATTCCTGAGCGGCAGGTGGAGGACCACCTTGCGCACGTCGTCAAGACGGTTGGACGGAATCGCGACAAACGATTCATCCTGGAGCCGTCCGGCTGCCAGCACTGCGGCTTTGTGTTTCGCGACCGCACAAAGCTGACCAAGCCTGGCCGTTGTCCTCGCTGTCGAAGCGAGGGCCTGACCGCCCCTCGCTATGGAATCGACGCCTCTTCCTAGACCGCCCGGTTGCGTCAAATTCGAGCATTTTCTTTGGCCGCAGTCGAGAGTCAACTAGAGTGGGCTGAGGACAGGTGATTGCCGTATGAATCTTCGCAGTTTCGGGCCTTCCCCTCGATTCCTGGACGACCTGCGCCACGATGCGCTGGCCTCGGTCGTGGTCTTCCTGGTGGCGCTGCCTCTCTGCATCGGCATCACGATCGCCTCAGGCGCTCCGACTGGTTCCGGCATCGTCACGGGCATCGTCGCCGGCATTGTGGTCGGATGGCTTTCGGGCTGTCCGTTGCAGGTCAGCGGACCCGCGGCCGGTCTGACCGTCATCGTCTACGAACTCATCCGAGAACAGGGCCTGGAAGCCTTCGGCGTGATCGTGATCGCCGCCGGCCTGATCCAGATCCTCTGGTCGTGGTTGCAGCTCGGGCAATGGTTTCGCGCCGTCTCGCCCGCGGTCATTCACGGCATGCTGGCCGGCATCGGCGCGCTGATCTTCGCGAGCCAGTTTCACATCATGATCGACGATTTGCCCAAAGGCTCGGGGCTGGACAACATCCTCTCCCTCCCCTCCGCCGCCTGGAAGGGCTTGATCGAGGACGACACCACACCAATGAACCATCACCTCGCCGCCCGGATCGGGGTGCTCACCGTCGCTACGATGCTGTGCTGGAATCTGCTGTTTCCCAAGCGGTTTCACGTCATACCGGGCGTGTTGATGGGCGTCGCAACGGCCGCAGCTGCCTCCGCGCTGCTGGAGTTACCGATTCAACGCATCGAGGTGCAGGATAATTTATTGTCCATCATTCACATGCCTACCGTCGGGAGCCTCTCTCATTTTTTCGATACCGAGATCCTCGCTGAGGCGCTCGGCCTGGCGTTCATTGCCAGCGTTGAAACGCTGTTGTCCGCCTCGGCGGTCGACCAGCTGCATACCGGTCCGCGAACGCGATACAACCGCGAACTGCTGGCGCAAGGCGTGGGCAACGTGGTCTGTGGATTCATCGGATCTTTGCCGATGACGGGCGTCATCGTCCGCAGCTCCGCCAACGTCGAGGCCGGTGCCAAGACACGGGCCTCCTCGATCTTTCATGGCGTCTGGCTTCTCGTATTCGTCTCGTTCTTGCCATCGGTACTCCGGTTTATCCCGACCGCCAGCCTTGGCGCCGTGTTGGTGTACACGGGCTACAAGCTCATGAACTTCGGGATTCTTCCGGAGCTGAAGAAGCATGGCCGCGGAGAAGTGGTCATTTTCTTTGCCACGATGGGTGCGATCGTGTTCGTCAATTTGCTGACGGGTGTGATCTTCGGCTTGGCCCTGGCGCTCGCCAAACTGCTATACACGACACAAAATCTTGAAACCTACTTTGCTCACGATGCCGTCACGGGAAAATTGACGCTGCATCTCCAAGGGATTGCCACGTTTGTCAGTCTGCCGCGGATGGCGGCGACGCTTGAAATGACCCCAACGTCCTCAGAAATCACCGTAGATACCACCTCGTTACGGCATATCGACCACGCGTGCTTGAATCTTCTTCAGAACTGGCAGGCCCAGCACGAAGCCAACCACGGCAGGGTCCTTGTAGACTGGGACAAGATCCGCGGAGCTTCCTACACCAGCAGACAACACATTCGGCAGACTTCGTGGTGGCAGAAATGGCTGGAATAGCTGGGCTGGCGGAGTGGATCGAAGACCGGCTACACTGCGCCATGACGCTAAGGGCCTTGACCATCGCCGTGATGCTGACGCTGCTCATCAGCGGGTGTAGCGGCGACAAAGCAAAGGACCTGCTCGAGACGGCCGAGTTGGAAGAGCGGCAAATGAACCTGCCTCATGCCAAGCAGCTCTATGAAGACGTCATCCGTTTGTACCCCTCAAGCCGCGAAGCACAAACCGCCCGCGATCGCCTCGCCAAACTCAATGCCGGCTGACCGGCGGCTTCGGCCACCAGGGCACGAATGCATTGGTCGTTTCCTGATATACCCGGTACTCTTCGCCCCGCGTTCGCAAGGCCTGCCGTTCCGCCCAGGGAATCCCGGTGACATTGAGGAGTGCCCATCCCATGCCGACCGGACCGATCAACGTCAAGGGCCACCCGGGCGCGCCAATAGCCATGACGACATAGCTCCACCAGTGGAGCCATTCGAAAAAATAATTCGGATGGCGCGAGCAATACCACAGTCCTTCGCGGCATACGCGGCCGCGATTC
Organism: Nitrospira sp.; assembly: GCA_036376045.1. Classification (GTDB taxonomy): domain Bacteria; phylum Nitrospirota; class Nitrospiria; order Nitrospirales; family Nitrospiraceae; genus Nitrospira_C. Next base: position 1,572 of record DASVBB010000027.1, on the reverse strand, counting down.
CAGGGCCTCGACCGAAAACGTGCGAGCTGCCAATCCGCGGTCGCTTCCCCGGAAACGCCTGCAACCCAGACCACCACGCCGGCTAATTCCCAGAGTCCAAAGGGAGGTCTCGGGTGTTGCATCACGACCAGAAACGGCAGTGAAAACGCCGACACCGCCGCCGCTTGCAGCTGGAAATAGCCGAACATGTTGACGCGCTCACGGGCTCCCCATGACCGGCGCAATTCCTGATACCGGGCGTCCTCCGCCTTCCCAAGAACACGATTGACGAGGAGGAAGGCGCCCAGGCGGCCGGCATAGAGGCACGCCAACAACACGACGACCAACTTCCGCTCCGTTTCGCCGGAGGCTTCCGTCGCATACCAGCACACGACAGCCATCAAGCCCAAGCAGAAACCGACATCGGCGATCGAAGCGTTTCGAGTGAACAGCTGCACGGCCCACAGGCCGGCCATGAAGAGCACCATGGCCAGGTATCCAATAATGACAAGGGTGAGCGGATCAGAGCTCATGGGGGAGATAATCCCATAAGTCGTGGCCTGTCTGCGTCCGTTGTGTCAGCCAGGATCGCAATCCCGGCAGAGGGAAGGAAAGGGTTTGCTGAATCTTCTCGCAAGACAAGGACAGGTCGGGTGGCCTCGACGCTCCGGAATGACCTCGTACGGTGCCACGCACCAACCGGCTTCGCAACTCGGGGAACCAGGGCACCAGCAGCTCGCCGATCTCCCAGCGCGAGAGGCGTTCGCTGCCGCCGAGATGATACAGGCCGCTCTTGTGACCACCGACCAATTCCCACAGAGCTCTCGCAATCACACCGGCAGGAAGGGGACAGCGGTATTCGTCGGCATAGAGCGTCAGGTCATTCCCGGCCTTGGCCGCTCGGGACATGTCTTCGACAAAGCTCCGATTGCCGCCGGCGGATGTCCCGGCGGTCAGGACAATGCGCACGACGGTGTGTGCCGGGTTGTGCAACACGAGGCGCTCGGCCTCGAGCTTCGTTCGCCCGTATACATTGATGGGATTCGGCTCTGCAGACTCGTCATACCAGCTGACGGCTCCGTCAAACACCTCGCCACTCGAGAGGAACAGAAACTGGCTGTTTCGAGCCAGCTGCGAAAGCAAGCCGGTGGCCTCAACGTTGATGCGCTTGGCGTTCTCAGGATCCTGCTCGCAGTCTTTCGTACGACTCAGCGCGGCGCAGTGAATCACAAGCTGGGGATCGTATCGCTGGAAGGCTGACGAGACTGCGGACTGGTCGGTCAAATCGACCTGGGCACGCGTGATGCCCCGGACGTCCCAGCCGGAAGCCCAGCGCGGAGCTGTTCTCACAAGGTACTGGCCGATCAGCCCCGCCGCTCCGGTGATGATCGCACGCGGTGCCATTCCGAGCGCCTGCTATTGGCGCGTAAGCTTGCGATAGCGGATCCGATGCGGCTGGTCGGCTTCTTTGCCGAGACGTTTTTTCCGATCGGTTTCGTAGTCGCTATAGTTGCCCTCGAACCATACGACTTTGCTGTCGCCTTCGAAGGCGAGAATGTGGGTCGCGATGCGGTCGAGAAACCACCGGTCGTG
>DASVBB010000020.1:0-9574 GCA_036376045.1 Nitrospira sp. | reverse complement strand
TCTCTTGCGCGGTGCCCGGAATGATAATGCCGCCGAGACTCTTCTCGCTCGGCTCGCCGGTCCGGATCAATACCCAATCGTGCAACGGTCTTAACTTCATGGACGTAGGTCCTTTCATTCACGTGCGGAGTGGGAACCGCCTGGCGGGGTCCTCACAGCAATTGGTCCGTATTCTTCAGCATCCCGGTCGGCCTCTTCTGCTTGCGCCCAAGCGTGTTGTGGAAAATCTCGATATCGTCCGGGCCGTTCGGATTTCTGGCTCGACTCCTCGGAAGAGCGTTTCGAAGCCGCTGAACATGATGTCCTAACATCGATGTCATACTATGTCTCTGGAGGGAGAGGCAGTCTGACCAAAATTGCTCAGATTGGCCCAAAACACCCGAATATGTCCCATTGCTCATCAATGGAGTCCAGCAGTCCATCCGATATCGATTGGGCGTTCGATTCGCTATCTCACGGGATTGATTTGTACCCATCCGTATGGACTGTAGACGTGGGAAGCCGTTGAGGAATTGAGTAGGATATATTTGGAGACGTCTCGCTCGGCCTTCATGAGATACAAGTCGAGTTCGTCCATGAGTCCCTCCAACACCCGAACACGCACCGGTTCAATGAGTGAGCTTTCTCGATAGAGTTCGACGGTATGCGGGCCGGTTTCGATCGGCCAGACCCGGGCAACGAGCCTGGTCTTTCGCTCCTCCTCGCCGTACCAGATTTCGAAATGTTGGTGGGCGCGATCGCCGACACCCTCGGACCAATTGCGGACCGGCGAATTCTGCATGTGTTTTTCCATGGCACACCTCCTAGCCGTGTATAGCCGTCGTGCATCTCAAATCTCTGGCGCCCATGAGGGTCATCCAGCATCCTTCCGCAAAGTCTTGTCTAGCTGGTACGAGGCCAGACCTTCTCTTTTCACACCCTCGGCCGCCCGCACTTCGTTCTGCCGCTACGGCACAAGCGAAACGCCGTATCGAGCGTGGCCCCGGCTGCCCATTGGTCCGCGGAACCCTTTCCGATTTGCTTTAATTCCCGAATCAATCACCTCACCACACAGCAGGCATCGCCATCCAGAGAAGGAGAGTGATGAGCTTCCCGCATCTTCCAATCGGATGGTCACCATCAGACCATTACAACGAGGGCAGTTCATGAGTGACTCCAAGGCTCGATACAGCTCACGCAAGACGGCCGTAGAAGCGGGCTTGAATCAGACGCGCAAAGGAGTAGCCGAGGGCGCGAGAGAGAATGAGGCAGGCCGCGTAATTCAACACTTACCCGTAACATTCTCAATAACCCTGAAGCGCGGTGAGTCAACGCTACGAGGACGCTGACAACCCCATAAGACTACGAATTAGCACGGGTTTATTTATTTTCATGTGATTGCTACCTGATCACTTCCGCACAGACCGCTGCAGGCCTTCCCGCCATAATGACACATGGTTGGCTCGAAGATAGATTGGGACCTTTTAGGACTCGCGGGTACCCTGTTCGTCGTTATGACATTGGTCATGAGTGTGTACATGTCGCTTCTCTGGTATGTGCTTGGTGGCGGGTAACTGCCTTCTAAGCTAAGGATCGCTGGTAGATCCTGATTCGTATTGCCCCCCTTAGAAAGGGGATTCACCTCTCACCTGTGCGAAATTGATTATGTCCACATGCGATATCTGCCACGCCGATGATGTTGTGGCACAACGTTCGTCCCGTGGGACAGACGCGCAACAGCGAGTGGTCGTGCACCAGCAATGTCCGCGAGGGCACCGATGGCATCTGGCATTCGAAATCGCAGATAACCCGCTGGGCGATAGGGACATTCTGATCTGTGATTGTCCAGTGGAGGAAGTGTCGATCTGAGGAGTGGGCGGGAGGAAGGAATCGAAGTGGCGGAGTCTCACCGTTGTAGCCAATAAAACCCATTTTCCTGAACGTGTTCATAAAAACACTCACTCGCGAGCGTGTGGTACCGCTCATCTCGGCGAGCGTTTGGAGTTGATTGTGTGAGTCGAATCCGAGGCTAATCCGGAGCCCAGGCAGATGGTTCGTTTATCTACGACCCTTGATCCAGAGTTGGAAGAACCGATTCGGGCAGAGCTTTTCGGCATCGAGCGGCTCGAACAGCACGCGGAAAGTCTCGCGGCTGCCCAGATCATTACCGGCGACCTACGGCGGGGCCGCTTACTCACACCACGGGTTCTCGAAAACGGACGGGTATTGGTGGAGTCCTACCGGACCATCGCCCGCGCGATTCGGGAAGAGAAGACGATTACCCCTGCGGCCGAATGGTTGGTCGACAACTTTCATATCGTGGACGAGCAGCTTCGCGAGATCATCGACGACTTGCCTCCCGGCTACTACAGACAATTGCCCAAACTTGCATCGGGCCATCTGCAGAATTATCCACGGGTCTACGGAGTAGCTTGGGCATTTGTCGCGCATACGGATAGTCGCTTCGACCCTGACATGCTGCGCCGCTTTGTGATGGCCTATCAGCGCGTGCAACCGCTGACGATCGGGGAATTGTGGGCGGTGGCCATTTCGATGCGCATCGTGCTGGTCGAGAACCTTCGCAGGCTGGCCGAACGGATCGTTCACAGCCGCGTTGCCAGACTGGAAGCCGACGAACTCGCGGACAGTCTGCTGGGCACGGGGGCATTGGCTGTGGAGCCTTCGGCCACGGCCCTCCGCCGCTTTGAGCACAGACCGTTGGCAACCGCGTTTGCCGTGCAGCTGAGTCAGCGATTACGTGATCTGGACCCAAAGGTGCGTCCTATATTGCTGTGGCTCGACCAACGTCTTGCCGCCCAGGGGAGCAACGCCGACGACATCGTGCATGCCGAGCATCAGCAACAGGCCGCCATGAGCGTCACCGTGCGCAATATCATTACCAGTATGCGGTTGACCTCGGCGTTTGATTGGGCAGACTTTTTCGAGAGCGTCAGTCCGGTCGACAGGATTTTGCGGACCGATCCCGGCTACGGCGAGATGGACTTTGTGACGCGTGACACCTATCGCCATGCCATCGAGGATCTCTCTCGCGGCACGGGTCTTTCTGAAATCGACGTAACCACGCGCATTGTGGACCGTGCCAGGCGGGCGGGGGGGGAGCCGCATGCGAGTGAGCGGCCGGAGCGTGAGCGGCACACGGATCCCGGCTATTACCTCATTTCCCAAGGGCGCCGGGCGTTTGAACGCGAACTCGGCTACAGGGTGACGTGGAAACGCCAGATCCTCCGTTGGTATGTCCAGGCTTCAGCACCAGGCTATCTCGGCTCGCTCGCAGTGGTGACTGCTATGGTCGTGGCTTTGCCGCTCTGGTATGCCGAGCAAACAGGTGTGACCGGTGCGGGCCTTGTGCTCCTTGGTCTCCTCGCGCTCGTGCCGGCCTCGGATCTCGCGATGGCGCTCATCAATCGCACGGTCATGGCGGTTCTTGTGCCGCGGCCGTTGCCTCGAATGTCACTGAACAGCGGCATCCCCAAAGAGTTGCGCACGATTGTGGTGGTGCCCACCCTACTGACGAGCCCGCAGGGCATCGACGAGCAAGTCGAGCGATTGGAAGTTCACTATCTGGCGAATTCTGATGATGACCTGCGTTTTGCCCTGCTCTCAGACTGGAGAGATGCCCGGAGTGAAAGCCTTCCGGGTGACGACGAACTACTGGCGGCGGCGGTGGAAGGGATCGCGGATCTGAACAAGCGGTACGGCCCGGCGGCCGGGGGTGGGGCGCGCTTCGTGCTGTTTCACCGGAGACGCGTCTGGAATGAGTCCGAGCAAGTCTGGATGGGATGGGAACGAAAGCGAGGCAAGTTGCATGAGTTGAATCAATTTCTGCGTGGTTCGACGAGCACGACGTTCATGTCCGTCGGCGGACAGCCCCCCGAGTCTATTCCTTCTGTCCGGTTCGTCATCACACTGGATGCGGATACACGGTTGCCGAGGGGAGCTGCGCACCGGTTAATCGGCACCATGGCCCATCCGCTGAACCGGCCCCGGTTCGACTCGCTCGCCGGGCGTGTCCTTGAAGGCTATGGGGTCGTGCAGCCGCGAATTACGCCGTCGCTTCCGGCCGGCGGGGAAGGCTCGTATTTTCAACAGACGTTTTCCGGCCCCAGCGGGATCGATCCCTACGCCTCGGCAGTGTCCGACGTCTACCAGGATTTGTTCCGGGAAGGATCCTACACGGGCAAGGGCATTTACGAGATCGACGCGTTCGAGGCGGCGCTCGCGGACAAGGTGCCTGACAATGCGATGCTCAGTCACGATCTCTTTGAAGGACTGTTCGCGCGCGCGGCCCTGGCGACCGACATCGAGCTGTTCGAAGCGTTTCCCTCTCATTATGAAGCGGCGGCAGCCAGACAGCATCGATGGGCGCGCGGTGATTGGCAGCTGTTGCCCTGGTTGCTCGGGCGCGGCCATACCGGGTCTGAGCCGCATCGCGCGGTAGTGATTCCTGCCATCGGCCGTTGGAAGATCCTCGACAACCTCCGTCGCACCCTGTCGGCCCCCGCCGCGTTTCTGACCTTGATCGTCGGGTGGCTGTTACCGGAGGGATCTGCCTTTGTGTGGTCCGGGTTCATCCTGATCACGATCGCGATTCCGTCGCTCTTGTCCTTCGTGCTCGGGCTCTATCCCCGCCGGCCCGGTGTCGCCCTGCGCACCCATTTTCGTGGGGCGGGCAGCGACCTCGCGTTGGCCGCGACGCAGATAACCTTGACGGTCACCTTCCTCGCGCATCAGGCCTGGCTCATGACTGATGCGATTGTTCGTACGTTCGGACGGCTCGTGATCACGCGGGCGCGGATGCTGGAGTGGGTGACTGCGGCTCAAGCCGAAGATGCCTACACGTGCAACCTGACAGGTATGTATCGCCGCATGGCCGGCAGTGTGGTGCTTGCCATCCTGGCGGCCGGCGGGGTGGCTGTGTTTGGGGGGTACGACTCGGCGGCCGCCGCGGCCCCGTTCGTCCTGCTTTGGGTGGTGGCTCCTGCCGTGGCGCGATGGGTGAGCCTGCCGCCGCAACTCACGGGCGCGGGGCCGGTGTCGCCGGCCGATGCCCGGACCCTTCGGTCAATTGCCCGTCGGACCTGGCGGTTTTTTGAAACGTATGTGTCTGCGGAGGACCATGCGCTGCCACCCGATAACTTTCAAGAAGATCCGAAACCCGTCGTGGCCCATCGAACCTCGCCGACCAACATCGGACTGTATCTGCTCTCGACCCTGGTCGCACGTGACCTTGGATGGCTGGGGACGATTGAGGCCGCTGAACGGCTGGAAGCCACGCTGGCCACTATGAGCCGTCTCGAACTGTGTCATGGACACTTCTACAACTGGTATGACACACGCACCCTTCATCCGCTGGACCCCAAGTATGTATCCTCCGTCGATAGCGGGAACCTCGCCGGACATCTGTTGGCATTGGGAAACGGATGCCGTGAGCTGATGCAACAGTCCTCCCTCGAAGGCGATCTGTTTGTTGGAATAGAGGATGCGATCGTGTTGCTACGCGAAGCGCTTGCCGCTATTCCGGACCAGCAACAGACGCATACCGTCACGCGGAAGCAGCTCAGCCAGGCGGTCGATGTGCTGGCCATGTCGTTGCTGTCTCGGCCGGTTGATGCCGCCGGCTGGACGACCCGGTTTATCCAGTTGACCGCATCCTCGCAAACCGTCGCGGACATGGCGCAGGCGCTGGCTCAGGAACGCGAAGAGGGGCCAGACGGCGAGTTGCGCTTCTGGGCGGATGCGGTTCGGCGATGCGTTGAGAGCCATCTCCGCGACGTGGAGCTGTTGCTTCCGTGGGTCCGCTCGAGCAGGAAAGATCTTGCTGCCATGTTCGACCGTTCGGGCAGTCCGGTGCCTGAGTGGGCGACGATCGCCCCGTTCTTTCATCCCGTTCCCACGTTGGCGGCCGCACCGGAACGGTTTGCGGCCGCGCTCCGTGCGCTCGACCATTTGCGGGAAGACTCGCTCATCAATCCGTCGCAGAATCGACCCAGTTTGACAAGGATCGCCCTGCTGGCTGACGCCATACGGCAGTCAGTTGCGGATGCCGCTGCACTCATCCGCCGTCTCACAGCCATCACGCAGACAGTGGAGCAGATGGTTCGCGCCATGGATTTTACTTTCCTGTTCGATCCGACGCGCAATCTGTTGTCGATTGGCTATCGAGTGATCGAAAACAATCTGGATCCCAACTGTTACGACCTGCTGGCGTCGGAAGCCAGGCTGGCGAGCTTTATCGCCATTGCCAAGGGGGATATCCCGTCATCGCATTGGTTTCACCTGGGCCGTGCCCTCACGCCCGTCGGAAATGGTTCGGCGCTGATTTCCTGGTCGGGTTCCATCTTCGAATACCTCATGCCGGCGCTGGTGATGCGGTTCCCGGCAGGCAGTTTGCTGAGCCGGACGTATGAGCTGATTGTCGATCGGCAGATTCAATATGGTGCGGAGCGCGGTGTGCCCTGGGGAGTCTCAGAATCAGCGTATAACGCGCGGGATCTCGATTTGACTTACCAGTATTCCAGTTTCGGAGTGCCGGGTCTTGGACTCAAGCGGGGTCTCATTGACGATGTTGTCGTGGCCCCCTATGCCACGGCGCTCGCAGCCATGGTCGACCCTGCGGCGGCCACGAAAGGCTTCGGGCGACTCGCCGAGGCCGGGGGAAGGGGAGCCTACGGGTTCTATGAAGCACTGGATTACACCGGTACACGGGTGCCCGAAGGAAAAGACGTGGCCATTGTGAAGGCCTATATGTCACATCACCAGGGCATGTCGTTGGTCGCGATTGCGAATGTCCTGAACGATGGGGTGATGAGGAACCGTTTCCACGCCGAGCCGATGGTGAGGGCTACTGAACTCCTGCTCCAGGAACGTACGCCGCGCGACGTGCCCGTGGCGCGACCACGCGCGGAGGAAGTCTCTGCCGCGACGCAAGTCCGCGACCTCATTCCGCCGGTGTTGCGGCGATTCACCTCTCCACATGAGGCGACCCCGCGGACACATCTGCTATCCAACGGCCGGTATGCCGTCATGCTGACCGTGGCAGGGTCGGGGTACAGCCGCTGGCGGGATATCGCGGTCACGCGTTGGCGTGAGGATGCCACACGGGACTGCTGGGGTTCCTATATCTTTCTTCGGGACACACAGACCGGGTACGTGTGGTCGGCCGGGTATCAGCCCAGCGGCGTCGAAGCCGACGACTATGAGGTGTCCTTTTCTGAAGAACGAGCGGAGATTATCCGTCGGGATGGCGAATGGAGTACGACGCTCGAGGTTGTGGTGTCGTCCGAAGATGATGCTGAAGTACGGCGCATCTCCGTGACCAATACGGGCGCAGAGGCGCGAGACGTCGCCATCACCTCCTACGCTGAGTTGTCCCTGACTCCACAAGCTGCGGACGTGGCCCATCCGGCCTTTGCGAATCTGTTTGTCCAGACGGAATTCGTGCCGGAGACTGGCGCGCTGCTCGCCACGCGCCGCAGGCGGTCGGATGCGGAAGCGACGGTGTGGGTTGCCCAGGTGGTGGTCGTCGAAGGCGACACCGTGGGTGAACTGCAGTACGAAACGGATCGCGCCAGGTTTCTCGGACGCGGGCACCATGTCCGTACTGCCATCTCGATGATGGATGGGCGGCCGCTCTCGAACACCGTCGGGTCCGTGCTCGACCCAGTGATGAGCTTGCGCCGCACGGTCCGGGTACTCGCTGGCGAGACTGTGCACGTCGTGTTTTCAACCATCGTCGGCCAGACCCGCGATCAGGTGTTGGATCTGGCCGACAAGTACAGCGACCCGCGAGTGTTTGAACGTGCCTTGTCGCTGGCCTGGACGCAGACGCAAGTCCAACTCCATCACCTTGGAATCGGGACTGAGGAAGCACAGCTGTTCCAGCGACTGGCCAATGCGGTGCTGTACTCCGATGCCTCGCTGCGTCCCTCTTCCGAGACACTCGGTCACAGCACAGTGGAACGTACGGCGTTGTGGGCCCATGGGATCTCGGGCGATCTGCCCATCGTGTTGGCTTGCATCGACAAAGCAGAGGACGTCGACACGGCCCGGCAATTGCTGCGGGCACATGAATACTGGCGGATCAAACAATTGTCCGCCGACGTGATCATCCTGAACGAAAAGCCGGCGTCCTACGAGCAGGATCTGCAAGGTTCCCTGGAGGCGCTCGTGGGCGGCAGCCGGTTGCGCCTTGTGCCGGATATCGCCGGCGCGCGGGGCGACATCTATCTCCTGCGGGCCGACCTGCTCTCCGCACAAGATCGAATGCTGCTGCAGCAGATCGCCAGGGTCGTCCTGCTGAGCCGGCGGGGCACGTTGGCGGAGCAGGTCACTCGATTACAGCGCACGCCCAGTACGCCGCCGCCGAACCTGCCCTCACCGCGCAGCAGCAGACGCCTGGATGTGCCGTTGCCTGAACGAGAACTCGAATTCTTTAACGGCCTTGGCGGCTTCGCCGACGATGGCCGCGAATATGTCACGACCCTCGGCGAAGGGCTGCGGACGCCGCAACCCTGGATCAACGTCATTGCGAATCCGTCGTTCGGGTTTCTCGTATCGGAATCCGGTTCCGGGTTCACCTGGTCACTGAACAGCCACGAAAATCAACTGACGCCTTGGTCGAACGATCCGGTGACCGATCCGTCCGGAGAAATGCTCTATATCCGAGACGACGATTCCGAGGAAATCTGGAGTCCCACGGCGCTCCCGATTCGCGACCCAGCGCCCTATGTAGCTTGTCATGGACAGGGCTATAGCCGGTTCCATCATGGATCACACGGGATCCTGGTCGAATTGCTGCAGTTTGTACCGCCTGAAGACCCGATCAAGATCTCTCAGCTCACGCTGCAGAATGCGTCCGGCCGCTCGCGTCGCCTTTCTGTCACGGCCTATACCGAGTGGGTCCTGGGAAGCTCGCGTGGTGACTCCGCGCCGTACATCATTACGGAGATCGATGCGGAGACCGGGGCGCTCTTTGCCCGTAATCTGCTGGGCGGCGAGTTTCGTGGGCGCATCGCCTTTGTTGATCTTGCTGGGAAGCAAACCTCGTGGACAGGTGATCGCACGGAATTCCTGGGTCGCAATCGGACTCCCGAGCGCCCTCTGGCGCTTGAACTTGGAGGCGAGTTGTCCAGGAAGGTAGGCGGCGGGCTCGACCCCTGTGCCGCGCTGCAGCTGTCGATTGAGCTGCAGGCAGGCGAACGTGCGGAAATTGTCTGGTTCCTTGGACAGACCGAGGGAAGGGAGCAGGCGCGCCTGTTGCTCAATCGCTACCGCGGCGCGGACGTGAATGCGCTCCTGCGCGAAGTCACTCGCCGGTGGGACGATGTGCTGGGAGCCGTGCAGGTACGCACCCCTGAACGGGCGATGGATATTTTATTGAATCGTTGGGTGCTTTATCAGACGCTGGTTTGTCGGGTCTGGGCACGCGCGGCGTTTTATCAGCTGAGCGGGGCCTATGGGTTTCGTGACCAACTCCAGGACGTGATGGCCCTGAGCGTCTCGGCCCGCGGTGTCACACGCGAGCATCTGTTGCGGGCCGCTGCGCGGCAGTTCACGGAGGGTGATGTTCAGCATT
>DASVBB010000017.1:0-5298 GCA_036376045.1 Nitrospira sp. | reverse complement strand
CGTTGGTCTCTCTTGCTCGCCCAACGCGCACACCAGATCAATTGTATTCTTAGAACGTCGGTGCTCGTCGAGGCGCGCAGTGAGAGACCAATCGGCCCCCGCGCAGCAGCCAAACACTGGGGCACACGCAACGGTGATCCTGGATGCGAGGGAGGAGGGCGAACGAGCGAGCTTGGAAGGACCATTATGGTGACAGACGGCCATCATCCACGGAATTCGAGGGAGAGAGGAACGAGCGAGCTTGGAAGGAATAGCGGACGGACTGGTCAGTCCCTGTGCTCGCGGAAGGCGGCACACCAGATCAATCGTACTTTTAGATAGGCGGCGCTCCTTCACGCGCGCACGTTGGGACTAATCCAGCCCGTCCTTTGGCGACGTAGAGGAGAATGAAAGGGGACATGCACACAATTCATGATATGAGACCGCATTTTACTACATTAACACTGGTCGTCGTCGCGATCGGACTGCTGTTGAGCAGCACGGCGGGGACGATTGCCGCCAAGGATCCATCCGCTGACGATCTGATGCGGCAGGGACTTCAGGCGTATCAGCGCGGCGCATTCGAGCAGGCCCTGGGTGCCTGGAAGCAGGCCGCGCAGCTCTACGAAAAAGACGGCAAGCTCATGGACCAGAGCCGGGCACTCGTCCAGGCCGCCCATGCGTCTCAAGCCATCGGACAGGTGAACCAGGCGCTTCAACAACTGGACGTGGCGTACGGCATCGCGCAGAAACTACAAGACAGGGCCTGGACGATCAACGTCCTCGACAGCCTGGGCCGCGGCTACCTGGCGGCCAGGCAACCCGATGCCGCCACACAGCATTTGACACAGGCGTTGGAGATGACCACTGCGCAGGACTCTCCACGGACCATCGCCGCGATTCACAACAATCTGGGCTTGGCTCAGGTCGCGCAGCGGCGGATGCCGGACGCCCTGGCATCCTTTACCACAGCCGCGGAAAAGGCATCGCTCGCAGGCGATCGGCCGCTGATCGTCAACACACGAGTCAATGCTGCACGCGCGACGCTGGCGCTCAACCAACCGGAGGCCTCGCGCAACTGGCTCGATCAAGCGCTCGACAGTTTGAAAGATATGGACGATTCGCACGACAAAGCGGTGGGCCTCATTCAGGTGGGATTGGGCTACCAGCAGCTCCGCGCCGCCATGCCGTCGGCCGATGCGCCGCTGGTGCTGCGTGCCGCCGGCGTCTTCGTGGAGGCCGGCACCGTCGCGGAAAAAGTCGGCGACACCCGCATGCGGTCGTATGCCGACGGCTATCTCGGTCATCTGTATGAAACCGACCGCCGCTACGACGAAGGCCTGCACCTGACGAGAAAGGCGATCTTCTCCGCACAGGCGGCCAATGCACCCGAGTCACTCTACCGCTGGCACTGGCAATTGGGACGACAGCTCGCAGCGACCGGTCACATCGACGAGGCGCTTTCGGCATATGACCAGGCCGCGACCGTGTTGCGCCCTATCAGAATGGAAGTGGCCGCGTCGCTCATGAACGGCGCGGCGACCGGAGAGGAACTCATTCGTCCCCTGTTCTTCGAGCAAGCCGATCTGTTGTTCAAAAAGGCCTCGTCGACCGATGACGCCAATGTGGCGGAGACGTACCTCCGCCAGGCGCGCGATGCGATCGAAAACTATAAGGCCGCCGAGCTTCGTGATTACTTCCGCGATCAATGCGTCGACGCGCTTCAGGCAAAGCTGACGAAGCTCGACATTGTGTCGCCGACGACGGCCGTCATGTATCCGATCATTTTTGCCGAACGCACCGAGCTGCTGGTCAGCTTCAGCAGCGGCCTGATCCGGTATTCGGTTCCTATCAGCGCCGCCGTATTAACGGAGGAGGTACGTGCCTTCCGAAAAACCGTCGAGAAGCGGACCACGCTCGAATATCTCGAACATGCGCAGCAACTCTATGACTGGCTGATCCGTCCGCTTGAATCGGAATTGATACGGCACAAGATCGAAACACTCGTCATTGTCCCGGACGGTGCACTCCGCACCATTCCCTTTTCAGCGCTTCATGATGGTAAATCCTTTTTGATTCAGCATTACGCGGTCGCGATGACGCCCGGGTGGTACCTCACCGATCCCCATCCGCTCGACCGGTCGAAAATCCGCTTTTTGGCAGCAGGGCTCACCAAGTCCGTGCAAGGCTTTCCCTCGCTTCCCTACGTGGAACAGGAGGTGGAAACGGTTCGCGGCCTGTTCGACGCCGATCGAATGATCAATCAGGACTTCCGCGCGGGCAGTCTGGAACAGGAATTGCGTGAGAGCCGGTATGGAATATTACACATTGCCACGCACGGGAAGTTCTCGACCGATGCGAACGACTCATTCCTCCTCACGTTCGACGGGAAGCTGACGATGACCGACCTGGAAAAATTGATCGGCTTGTTCCGATACCGGCAGGATCCCCTCGAGCTGTTGACGCTCAGTGCCTGTCAAACGGCGGTTGGAGACGATCGGGCGGCGCTCGGCCTGGCGGGCGTGGCGATCAAAGCCGGGGCACGAAGCGCGCTGGCGACGCTGTGGTTCATTAACGATGAAGCCTCGGCGGAATTGATTTCCGAATTCTACCGGCAGCTGAGAAACCAGTCCGTGTCGAAGGCCGTGGCGATTCAACGGGCGCAAATCAAGCTTCTGGGCGACCGGGTCTACGACCACCCGGCCTATTGGTCGCCGTTCCTGCTGCTCAACAACTGGCTGTAAACCGTAGGGTGCTTATGCTACAGTTCTCACCGATGCCCCCTGCACGCTTTCATGCATCGCGGTGGCTCGCAGGCCTCCTGACGTTGTGCGTCGGGGGGCTGATGCAAGCGACACTGCTCGCCGCAGACACGCCGAAGGCCTCCGAGGACCAACCGCTCTATGCGCCACCGAAGAAGGTCACGCCCCGGGCGCGGGTGGGCGGCGATGTGCGCGGGACGGACGGCACCGAGCCGGAGGTGAAGGCGCTCGTCCCCGACCATGTCGGATTGACGATTAAAGAAACACCTACAGTGAATTGGTTCCTGTCGAAATCCACGTCGTTTCAAGTCATCGTCACGCTGAGAGATGATCGTTCTCCGCGATCGTTCCAGGAGAAGACCATTCCCTCTCCGAAACAGCCTGGCATTTATACGATCAACTTCAAAGAACTTGGCTTCTCGCTTGAACCCAACATCCAATACCGTTGGTTCGTCTCGGTCATCAAGGATCCCAATCAGCACTCCAACAATCCGGTCGCCGGCGGGGTGATCGAACGCTGCGAGTTCAACGCCTGTATGATTGAGTTAAAGCCGGTCCTCACGTGCTCAAGCGATGCCGACGTGATGGAAAACGCTCATGCCGGTTTGTGGTACGACGCGATGGGCTGCCTGTGTAACTTGATCGATGCCGATCAAAAGAACGAGAAGCTGCGGCGGCTCCGCGCACGCCTGCTCAAGGATGTGGGACTCAACGGTGTCGCAGAATGGGACCTTCGCTCGCTCCAACCTTCCACCCGGTGATCCACACCCCGTTTGTGACGCTCTCTTGTATCCTTTCCAGTAATCCAAAATGATTCACCGCCGAATCGATTTAGATTCACTCTAGCGAATCACTTTAGTTCTGCCCCTCCTACACGACGTTTCCCCCCCCCTTCGGACATTCATGAAAACCGGCATTCTGCTGCGTAGTTAGGGTGCATTTTCCCACCGTAATGAGAATACCCGACCATCGATCCATTCGGCATAAGGATTGCTGAACATCCCACCAGGGACGCTGAAACTGCCCACACGCACACGACGAGGTGCCCAATGACACAAGAACTCGTGCTCGTGGTTCTTCTCTCCGGCCTGCTGGGTCTTATCTGGGTGATGACGCTTGCCGTGTGGGAAGGCAAGCAATCGAAGGCCGAAACTCAGGAGTCGGAAGGCTCCAGCCATAGCACTGAGGCGCACAAGGGCGCCCTCAAGCACCGGTCAGTTGCCGCATGAACAATCAGCTGCTGCGCCACAATCACAACGAGGCCACTATGCTCACGACCCTTGAAACACCCCTTCGCAAGACGGTGAACGGTCCATTTAACGGTGCGGCGCCTTCCACGTTGCGCATGTCGAAGCCCCGGAAGCAACGCGTGACCATCACGTTGCCCCTCACGTTGCTCGAGCGGCTGCGGAATGCCGTCTATTGGACGGGACACGGCCCGCTCGCGTGCCTGATTTCCGACGCCCTGGACAACGCTGTCACACAGATGGAGAAAGAGAACGGCCAGGCCTTTCCCCCACGGCTTGCCCAGCTGAAGCGAGGGCGTCCTCGCACGAAGTCCCGTCCGATGCCGCTCCCCCTGGCGTCAAACGCCATAGATCGCGTCCAATAATTCTGTCGCCATGCACCTCATCGCTCACACAGCCCTCTCTGCGAGAGGGCTGTGGATTCGCAGTGCGCGCTGTTCAGGCCGGCTCACTCTTAAGCATGCGTTTTGCTTTGGCTCCCCATTCCTGAAGCAGTGACCGCGATAGCAGATCCGCAACGGGCGATGCGGGAATATTCATGGCTGGCGAATTGGCACGAATTGGCCATCCCATGTTGGCCACCCTGCTGACGGTCGGCCTGGCCTCCATGGCGCAGGCGGAACCTCCTGCGCCGGTAGATGTCGAGGCGCAGCCGGAAGCCGCACTGACACAGGAACTTGAGCTGATGAAGGAAGAAGAAAGCGTGAGCATTGCGAGCCGCTACGACCAGCCGATCTCCCAGGCCCCGGGGAATGTCTATGTGATCACCGATGACGATATCAGGCAGTCAGGCGCCACGGATCTGCCCACGGTCCTTCGTCGCATCCCCGGCATCGAGGTGATGCAGGTGACGGGAGCGGATTTCAATGTGAGTGTGCGTGGAGACAATCAACTGACCGCCAACAAGTTACTCGTCATGGTCGATGGCCGGTCTATTTATGTCGACACGCAAGGTCAGGTGTATTGGAAAGCCATCCCGGTCACGCTGCCGGAAATCAAACGCATTGAGGTGCTGAGAGGACCGGCATCCGTCACCTATGGATTCAATGCCTTTGATGGAATCATCAACATTATTACGAAGTCACCGGAAGAAATGAGGGGAACCACGCTCCAATTCGGAGGCGGGTCCTACGGGACAATCTCGAGCGCCGCCATTCATGCCGGCACGGTCGGGAAGTTCGGCTACCGTCTTTCAGTCGGGCATGACCAGAATCAGCAGTGGCGGAATAGTGACGCTCTGGCGTTCCGCGACAACAAATTCAATGTCCAGACCGAATATGCCACGACCGCAGACTCGAAGATTCGCTTCT
>DASVBB010000003.1:0-2008 GCA_036376045.1 Nitrospira sp. | reverse complement strand
TCTTCTTCGATCCAAAGACCGATTCATTTCCCTATCGAGGACTTGTCGTTGTGCGAATGTCGGTTCGTCCCAGCGTCGCGGCACATCTCAAGGAAGAGGACGAAGCCGTCATGATGAAGCAGGCCGTCGACGCCGGCTTCCGCTTTCGCCTGGCCTCGCAGGGCATCACGGGTGTGCTCTATATCGAGTCGGAGTTCCTCGACCCCGAACGGTACCCGCCCATCCAAATCGTCTGGACGCCGAAAACGCCCTATATCCCATCGGCACCGAGCACCATCACAGAGTTGGGGGACGACTTACGCTCGCTCGCGCGAAAACTGGAACAAGTGGACATCGACAAGATTGCCAAAAATGTGGATACCATGATCGTGTCGGTGACACGTCTGGTCAACGACCTACAAGGCGAACAGCTCGGCGTCGAAGTCAAACAGGTCATGACAGAGCTGCGCGGAGCGGTCCAGGAGGCCAGACGGATGTTGGGAAGTCCCGACCTCAACAAGACGCTCAAGGATTCGTCGGTCGCGATGGCGGATATCCGGAGAACGGCTGCAGATCTCAGTCACACGGCCAAAGATGTGCGTCAGGCGATGACGCAATTGCCCGAGATCACCGGCCGCCTGAACACCAGTTTGCGCCGCATCGATGCCTTGTTGGCATCAAAAGGCGAAACTATCGACGATCTGCTGGAAAATCTGCGCTCGGTGACCGAAGAGCTGACCTATCTGACGAAGGCCGTCGAGCATTATCCGTCGCAAGTATTGTTCGGTGAGCCCCCCACACGTTCACGAGCGGTGAAGCGATGAGGCACACATCGAGGATCATAGCGGTGGGACTGGGCCTCCTCGTCGCAACCGCGTCCGGCTGCCTCGATCTCAAGAAGAGCTATCCGGAAAAACGATCGTTTGTCCTCGATATTAGTCTCCCGCAGCAAGAGGCGCTCTCGAACGGCAGCATGGTGCTCAAAATCACGAAATTTCGCGTGTCTCCCCTGTTCGCGGGGCGGGCGATGGTCTATCGCGTTGCAGATCTGCAGTACGAGAGTGATTTTTACGACGAATGGTTCGTCGCACCTGCCACGCTGGTCACACAGCAGACGCATAGCTGGCTGTCCCGTTCGGCAGGTTTTCAAGTGGTCGCCCTCGGTATGAACCATGTCGAGCCAAGTCATCTGTTGGAAGGAACTGTGACGGCATTCTACGGAGACTTTCGCGATGCGCCCCGGGCGGTGTTCGGCCTGGAACTGCAGCTGCTCGACGCCATTAACGACCGGCCGCCGTTCTTCCGGCGAACCTACCAACAAGATGTGCCGCTCGGTGACCGCTCGCCGGATGCGCTGGCCCGCGGGCTCACCGAAGCCTTACGGCTCGTCCTCGTGGATGTGTCCAAAGATCTCGCCGCAGTCGAACGCTCCCGGAAAGGATCCATTCAATGATACGACGCCGGTCTCATCCCATGGCCATGGCACCGCCCGCGAGGCGCTTACCCCCATGGGCAGTGCTGACGATGATTCTGTCCGCCTGCAGCACACTTCCCTCAAAATACGTTGAACAGGCTGAACGGGGCGTCACGCTGACCGCATTGAGCGGGTCCCCGCAGCAGTATCTCAACAAAGTGGTGATCCTCGGAGGCGTGCTCGTCAAGGAGCAGGAAGAAGGGGGGCAGGTCTGGCTCCACCTCAAGAATCGTCCACTGGATCCCAAGTATCACCCCCATCGCCCCGTTTCACTCGACGGGCCCGAAGCCGGCCACTTCTGGGTGACCGCCGCCACCCGCCAACAGCTGCCCCCCAAATACCGGCAATGGGCCCGCATGACGGTTGTCGGACGCGTCATCGGGACGACCAACCAGGAACCGGTCTTGCTGATGATGTACGTGCGCGGGTGGGATTTCTCCGGAGGCAACGACGAGGCTTGGGAATCGTCGACCGATCCGGCCTATGTGCCGATGATTCCCGAGGGTCTCCACGGAGAATTCCAGGCCCATTAATCGTGCGCTTCATCCCTATTTC
>DASVBB010000001.1:0-21505 GCA_036376045.1 Nitrospira sp. | reverse complement strand
AAGGATTTGACTGAACTGGTGAACATCAAGCGGTTCAGACAGGATTTGTATTATCGCCTGGCGGTGTTGCCCCTCACTGTCCCTCCGCTGAGCGAGCGGCGGGAGGATATTGCGCTGCTCGTCGAGCACTTCGTGAGGCAGTCCTGCGCGAGGCATGGCCAAGCGCTGCGGACGGTGCCCGCCGCCGTTCTGTACGGACTGAGGGAAGCTCCGTGGCCGGGTAATGTGCGGGAACTGCAACACTGTATTGAGCGTGCGGTGGTGACGACGAAAGGGCCCGCATTGAGATGCGCGGACGTTGTTGCCCTCGGATTGAAAACGGCGGCAGATCTCCGGTCGGTGTCGAAGGGCGCAAAAAAACACGCTGAAAAGACGCGCATCATTGAAGCGCTGGAGGATAGTCGGGGAAATCGGGCCGAAGCCGCCAAAACGCTCAAGATCAGCCGCGCGGGGTTATACAACAAATTGCGCGAATATGGCCTGAGTTGACTGAGTTATCCCGGTGACTGAGCGGATTCGATGGGCCGATAATTGAGCGGGACTTCAAAGAGACGGGGGGAGAGCGAACGCAGTTTGACATTCCTAAATTCAACGATCCAGGCGCCATCCTTTCGAGCGAGACGAAGCGGCACCTGCAAGTCCTCCGCCCACCATTGATAATAGATCACGTCCTCTTGTCCTTCCCGCGCGATGACCTGAAATACTGTCGTCGGATGGCCCTCTAGCACCTCGGAACCGATCGTTTCCCGCCCGATTTCATGAGCCATCGACCGTTCAAGCGTCTTGCCCATTGACCGGTCGAATGAGATTGTGGCGAACTGCTTGGTCCGTCCCAACAGCAACCACATCAGCCCTTTGTCCTTTCTCACGATCGTGACTTCGATCGAGCCCGGATCGTTGTGCTCAATCCTCCACATATCGTCGCGATGGTAGAGACTCCCCCGGTGGGTGTGGCCGCCCGAGAACGTGATTTGCTCGGCGACAAATTGAACGCCTTGTACCGGTGCAGTACTGAGCGCGAGGAGCATGCAGAGCGTAAGAAACAGGATCGATCTCATAGGTCATTCTCACCTGAATTCCTCACCCCCCGAGCCTAGGAGCTGCCCCATTCCGCCCCAGTTTTATTATGGAGTGTCCAAAGAGTTGGACAGCATAACGTCTTGCTTTTGCTCATGGTGATCTGATCCTGGGGTTTTCTGTCTAAGTCGTTGGAGTTTGTCCTCTTGTACGCGCTCGAGTCTCCGATAGGCCCACGAGCGTGCTAACTCCTGTTTTCTTTGGATAATCCGCTTGTCGCCATTGCATTCCCTCCAGCGGCACGACAGTTGCGCTATGGATGGCCGCTGGTGAAGGCGTGGGGTGATTAGGACCGGCCTCCGAATGACCCACTCCTTTGCAAGAAGGACCTTCACCAGCTCTTTAAACGGCCGACGGATCGAAGATTGACTTCAACCAACCGCTGTCATGGCGGATACACAACAGAGGAGGCCGTGTTATGAGGTTCTTTACTCAACAGCAGCAGAGGAAGCGACGCGTACAGCTGTCGCTGACGCTGCAAAGCGTGCTCTTGGCGGGCAGCGTAGTCGCTGCACCGTGGTTGTCTGCTGTGAACGCAGGGGAGTCGTCGCATGATGGCCATGCGACGCCTGCCGCGTTGCCTGGCTGGACGCAGCAACTCAAAGGGCAGACGGTGGTGGAAAACGCCATCGAGGGCCGTGCCGGCAATGCAGAAAAGATGGAGATGCAGCATCACCGCCTGATGCAAAAGCTCGAACAGCAGGCGCAGCAGGATGCCAAAGTCCAGCAGACGTCCGGCGCCTTTAACAACATGTCGATGATGCACCAGTACATGGGCCAGGACGGCAGCAGCTGGCTGCTGATGACTGATGCCGGCAAAGGCGAGCCGGTGTTGACCTCCGGAGGCAAGTGTCCTTCGGGCGTACCGACGAGGAAGTACGACGTGTCGATGGTCAACATCGAGATCACGTTGAACCGGTGGCTCGATTTCTACCCGGGCTATATGTATGTCCTGACGGAAGATATCGACAAAGCGCGCGCCGAGGAAACCAAGAACAGGGAAGCGCGTGACAAAGAAGGCTGGGATCCTGGTTCGGTCTCGACCGGTCTCCAGGGCGACATCATTCAACCACTGGTCCTTCGCGCCAACCAGGGCGATTGCGTCAAGATGACGCTTCGCAATCAGATGGAAAGCGAGGACGGCAGCCTGTTCATTCAAGCGTCCAGCATGATCGTCAGCCCCACGGGCAAACCGGCGACGACCACCAATCCCGACTCGATTGTCGCGCCGGGCAAGGCACAAGAATTCGAATGGTACATCCATCCGCAAATGCAGGAAGGGGTGCGACAATTCCACTCGTACAGCCATGACCGTGAATTGACCGTAATGGGTCTCTTCGGGGCATTTATCGTGGAACCCAAGGGATCGAAATATCTGGATTCGCTTGGAAGCGGTCCAGACAGAGAGGTGAAGAATGGTTGGCAGGTGAACATCGACAATGGATCGGGACCGGACTTCCGTGAGTTCGTCCTGTTCTATCACGAGATCGGCGACGAGGCGTTCCGTCCTTTGAATAAGAAAGGCGACTTCCTCCCCCAACGTGACCCGCTGACGGACGCCTATCGTCCGGGCGGCCGTGCCATCAATTACCGCAGCGAGCCGTTCGGCATTGATCAAATGCATTTGCAGCATGAATATTTCGGCTTCGAGGACGAATCGCTCGCCTACAGCGCTTATACGTTCGGCGATACACCCACCACGATTGCTCGTGGCTATCTGGGCGAGCCAGTCAAGTGGCGCCTCGTACACGGCGGATCGGAAGTGTTCCACTCCCACCACCCGCACAGCGGATCCATCCGTTGGCAGCGGAGCCCTGGCACGGAGCCGAATAATCTGTGGGCAGCGGGTCAGGATGGTCCGGTGAAATATCCGATCATCCGCACGAAGTCCGATCGCGTCGACGTGGAAGTCATCGGACCGTCTGAAGCGTTGGACCTTGAGCCGGAATGCGGTGGTGGTGGATGCCAGCACCTGGCGGGAGAATTCCTCTATCACTGCCACGTTGCCCACCATTATGTCGCGGGCATGTGGGGCTACGGCAGGTTCTACAACACGCTGCAAGTTGGCGCTGGACATACCGATACGATGCCCGACCTGCAAGAACTGCCAGACCGCAAGGGCCGCATGAAGCTCGGCGTGTCTTCCGACAAGCTGATCGGGGCGAACGTCGATTGGTTCGGCAAGTCGTTCAAGATCGTCGATAAGAGCCAAAAGACCAACTGGAAGTCCAATCCAGCGGTCGTGAACATCAAGGATTGGGTCGAGATGTTCGTGCCGGCTCAAGGTCAGCCCGGCCACACCACCGACGAGAAGGGCCAGATCATGGCCTACGATGCGACGGTGTGGGATTGGAAGTGGAACGGGAACGTTGCGGTCGGTGAACGAGAAAGTACCGCACAAAATCCGAAGTACAAATGGGCAGCCAAGTGGGACGACAGCACCAGGCCGGCCATTCTCTTTGACCCGACGACGGGCAAGATGGCATGGCCGCTGTTCAAACCCCACTACGGCAAGCGCGTACCGTTCTCGGCAAACCACAGCGGCGCACCCTGGCTGGAGCCGATACACCAGGATGTCAACGGCGAGCGGACGTCTGAGCCGGCCAAGCCGGGCGAGCAGGGAAACTGGAGTCTCTGTCCGGTGAACGCCAATCAGAAGTTCTACAACATCCACTTCGTCCGGATGCCGATTACCCTGGCCAAGCAGCAGGGCAAAGAGCCGGCAATCGTCGACAAGGACGGGTTGATCTACGTGCTCCATGAAGAAGAGCGCTTGACGAGGGCCAACGACGATCTCAAGCTGCCGGCGGTCATTCGCGCCAATGTCTACGACTGTGTGGACGTGGTCCTCACCAGCGAATGGAATGACGACGACTACACGAACTTCCAGTCGTCCAAGATCAACATCCATCCCCACTTCTTCCAATTCGACACGGGGAATTCGGATGGTGTGATCTCCGGGTTTGAGTACGAAATGTCGGTCCGACCGTTCACCATGTGGGGCAAAGCGAAGAAACATGGATTGCCTGCTCCAATGGTGGCCAAGATCGTCGGTGGCGCAAAGGCAGGGGCGAATTCCATCAAATTTCAAATGGCTCCCGGGGCCACGGCCTTCCACGTGAACACGGAAGTCATGGTCGGCGTGGATTGTTTGGAGAAGGGCAACGATCCGGCGGCGTCACTGCCGCGGGACAAGAGTTGTTCGGAAGTCGCCCGGATCAAGGAGATTAAGGGTGATCAGCTCACATTCTTCAAGCCGCTGAAGCAGAACCATCCGGCCGGTGATCTCGTGTCACCGGAGTTTGTCCGTTATCGGTGGTGGGTGGATGTGGATATGGGCACCGTGTTCTGGCATGACCATGCATTCGGCGCAACGACCTGGCCACACGGCGGGTTCGGCGTGACGATCGTGGAGCCGTTCGGATCGACCTACCACAATCCGAAAGACGGCAAGCTGGTGTACAGCGGCCCGGTCGCGGACATTCATTCGAATGAGCCGATCGGCGCCGGCGTCAGCGGCAGCTTCCGCGAATTGATGGTATCGATCCACGATACCGTCCCGCACACTGTCAACGTCATCCAGGCCGGCAATCCTCCCGGACAGCCGGTGGAAGTGGCATTAGAAGCAGGCAAGACGGTGTCGTTCCAGATGCCGGACAAAATTATGAACGCGCCGAATCAGTACATCAACGGCGGCACGCATACGACCGGCAGCGGATTTAACTTCCGCGCCGAACCGTTTGCTCAACGCCTATCGAACAATCCAGACACCTCAAAACTGTTCAGCAGCGCGGTCCATGGTGATCCCGATACCCCATTACTACGGGCGTACACCGGAGACACGATGGTCTTCCGTCTGCTGCATCAGTTGATGAACGAGTCGCACGTGTGGACCATCGCCGGCCATACCTTCTTGACCGAACGGTATGCAGCGGATGCCAACCGGAAGAACTCGATTCACGTCGGGATCGCCGAACGGTACGACCTTGTGACGAAAGCGGGAGGATTCCAGGGCATGCCGGGCGATTACATCCACTTCAACGGCCGAAGCTCGCACTTCGCCGAAGGCGGGTGGGGCATCGTCCGCGTGCTCGATAAGGAAACAGCGGATCTGAAGCCGTTGCCGAGGGGCACCAATCCACTTGGCATTCCCGCGACTCCGAGCGGAGTCTGTCCGGCCGATGCTCCAGTAAAGAGTTTCAACGTGGTCGCCTTGGATCGCCCGTTGAAGCTCCATCCGAAGGCGCCGGAGGTGATCGAAGTCGATTTCGAACGCAAGATCGAGATGACCGTGCCGGAAGGCAAGATCTTCGCGCTCGAGGAAGAAGCGACGACGGTGGCGGGCAATGTCATGCCGAACCCGCTGACGTTGCGCGCAAACCTCGGCGACTGTATCAAGGTAAGTTTGAACAACAAGATGAAGGCGAGCCGGGCCTCGTTCTTTGCGCCCGGACTGGCTTTCAACCCAAAAGATAGTCAGGGCCTGAACGTCGGCAACAACGGCGGCGATCAGACCATCGGACCGGGCGAAAGCCGCAACTACACCTACTACGCGCATCCGGCGAATAAGGAAACCACGTCGCTGGTATGGGACGGCGGCAACATCGTCGTGAATCCGCGCAACGGGTTGTACGGCGCAATCATCATCGGTCCGAAGGGTTCGCAATACCGCGACCCGGTGACCGGTGCGGATCTCTCCCAAAAGAACGCCTGGAGAGCGGACGTCATCGTCGATGCCAGCCTGCCGGAAAATGTCGGCAAGCGGAACTATCGCGATGTGGCACTGTTCTTCCAGGACGAGGACAACATCATCGGGACCTCGTTCATGCCCTATGTGCAGAACGTGGCCGGTTTGACGTCGGTCAACTACCGCGCCGAACCGTACAAATATCGTGAAGAACAAGGCTGTACGCTGGGCAGGATTTTCCAGCCTTGCGTCGTCGACAAACCGGAGGATCCGGCTACGCCGTTGATTGAGGCCCATGCCGGCGATCCGCTTCGCATCCATGTGATCGGCGCCAACAGCGAGCAAAACGGAATGTTCGGGGTCGAGGGCCATGAGTGGCCGATCGAGCCGTACATGCCGGGCGCCGATATGATTAGCGTGGTCGAGTATGCCGGTTCGGAAGTCCTCGACGTCTTCATCCGCGGCGGTGCCGGAGGACCGTACCGCCTGACGGGAGATTTCGTGTGGTCGAACAACCGGCTGCCGTACGCACAGTCAGGTCAATGGGGCTACCTCCGTGTGTTGCCGACCGGCGATTCACGGCTTCAGCCGCTGGGTGCGCCCGGTACCGGCGCCAAGCGGGCGGAGATACAATCGGAGCCGCAGGCCATCCCGACGGCGATGAAATAGGCAGGTCGGCCATGGTGTAACGCCTGATGGGGGAGCTGCTCATTCGTAGTGGCTCCCCCATCGGTGCTTCAAAGGCGTTCATCCCCCGGTTCTGGAAGGACTGAAAATGAGTTCGATGCAAGAGGCCGGAGGAGAATGATGATCAAACAACTCTTGGCAGGGGTGATGGTGCTGAGCATCGGCGCTCACGCCTATGCCTATGAAGAGATGACAGTGTTGGATGGCGGCACGCTCGTCGGCACCGTGAAACTCGACGGGACGGTGCCGAAACCCAAGGGCTACAACCTCATCACGCTGCCGGACCGCTTTTATTGCGGGCGCATCTCCGACGGTCAAGGCTGGCGCATCCTGCAGCCGTTCGACGTCGGGTCGGAGGGTGAGTTTCGAGACGGGGTCGTGTATCTGGAAGGCATTGAGAAGGGCAAACCTTTTGAGGAGCGCGGCCTGCCGCAAATCGAGGCACGCGACTGCCAGTTTCTACCGTTTACAACGGTCGTGCGGGACGATCAATCGGTCACCGTCGTCAACATGGACCCGGTGATGCACGACATCCAGGCCTATGAGACGTCCAACATGGGTGCCCGGGTGCTGTTCAACGTGCCCTTGCCCATGAACCCGCAACATCCGCGCGACTTCAAGGATCGCAGCGCCGCCGCGCTCTACCACAAACACATGCCCGGCGCACCGATGAAGGAGTTGGTCAAGCTCAGCAAAGGACGCCGGATCTTCGCCATGCAGTGCGGCTTCCATGCCTACATGGAGAGCTGGGGCCTAGCGGTAATGAATCCATACTTCACGAAGACGGACGAGCACGGCCGGTTCGTCCTCCGCGATGTGCCTCCCGGCACCTATAAGATGGTGGTCTGGCATCCCTACATCCGGACCATCAATGAGCAGACCGTCACGATCCCGCCGAAAGGTACGACGGAGACGACTATGGTCATCGCGGCGCCCACCGGGCGGCTCTATGCCAATGAGGTCCTGGAGCATCCGTACGTACGCTACAACATCACGGATGAAGAGCAGAAAGAAATTGATCCCCTCGTCCACAAGCAGAACCACCAGTAAGAACGCTTGAGGAGGACAAAAGTGGAACGCATGGAAGGGCAACTGTGGCAACGGTGCAACTGGATGCTGAACGCATTGTTGGTTTTGGCGGTCGCGTGTATTGTGGCGACCGCAGCCTGGGGACTCGATACCCAAGACATCGTGGTGGAGTGGACGCCGGAGGGCAAGAAGCTCGCGATGCAACGTGTCGCCGAATGGCAGGCGAAGGAAGAAATGGTTCTGGTGCCGGCCGGCCCCTTTCTAATGGGCAGCGACAAGAGGGTGGACCGCAACGCGTACAAAGCGGAAATGCCGCAGCGAACGGTATACCTCGACAGCTACGAAATCGATAAGTACGAAGTGACGGCGCTGCACTATCTGAAGTTCGTGCTCGCAACCGGACGGTCGCCTCAGATCGATTGGCGGTACGATGGAGGGAATTTCCAGGAGTCCATGGCCAACCATCCGGTGATGCACGTGAGCTGGACTGACGCCGATGCCTACTGCAGGTGGGCCGGCAAGCGGCTGCCGACCGAAGCAGAATGGGAGAAGGCAGCGCGCGGCGAAGATGGACGTATTTTTCCTTGGGGCAACCAGATGGCAGGGTTGAGCCGTGCCAATTACGGCCGAACGGGGCTTTCCGGTCCGGTCCGCGATCGACCCGAGCGATTGCTGCTCTATCCTCCCATCATTTCGGTCGATAAATATGACAATGCCGCAAGCCCGTATGGTGTCCAGCAACTAGCGGGCAATGTCGCGGAATGGGTGGCGGATTGGTACGACAAGGATTATTACCAGACGGCGCCAGATCGCAATCCAAAGGGGCCCGACACGGGAACCAATCGGGCGTTTCGCGGCGGCGGTTGGATCGACAGTACGCCGACCGTGCGGGCATCCCAACGCAACGGCGCGCCTCCAAACACCAAGATGAACTGGCTTGGATTCCGTTGCGCGCAGTCAGCAGCTGAGAACAATCATCTGTCGGTCATGCGGGACGGCGGCGCATAGCAGGCAGGTGCGCTCGCATCCCTCAGAGGCTCAACGTTTAACCTTTTTCTTTTGGGACGAATGGGCTGACGGCGTTTTGATCACGACCGGGTTCAAAGGTTTCCAGCATCCGTTTAATGACGGGTGTCAGAGCTTTTTGAGCGTCACCCGGCACTTTAATCCGTACGCCGCGTCCCTCATTGCGTCCCAATGAAAAGATGTGAATCTCCTGCATCGTCTGGCCGCGATCGTTCTGATAGGTGAACACCAGCCGCTTCGCCGGGTGCCCGGCCAAGGTCGTATCTTGGTTCTCCTGCCAGGCAATCACCCGGTGCTTCCTGTCGTAGAGCTCGGTGATGATGCGGCGGTGCGCGGTGGCGAATTCCTGCAACGTCTGCCGGCCGTCCTGACTGGTGCCCTGCACCAGATTCATGAAACCGGAAAGTGCCACTTGGCTCCCCTCGGCAGGCGGATAGAGAGCGATCCCGATTCCATCAGGCATGGGATCGCCCACACGCCAATCGGTCGGATAGCGGACACTAAAACCGAATCGGGCGTTGGTGTACAGTTGCCAGCCTTGGGACCCAGCATCGCTCTCGGCAGTTAACACGGCGGGATCGCCGAGGCTCGTCAGGAACCACAACGTCACCACCAGCCATCCTCGATGCGCTCTCATTCGATCCTCTCCCTATTCTTTGGAGCTCGCGCACCGAAAGCCGATGGTCGCTGCTCGTTGATCGGGCACTGCTCCGCTCCTCGTTGCACCGCGCAATAGTGCCGGCGCACTCTTCCAAGACCCGCCTCTCACGACTTTGTACCGGCCGTCCTTCGGTCCACCAGGGTTCCGGTCCGGCATCGTGGCGTAGTAATCGATCCCATACCAGTCATTCACCCATTCGGCGGCGTTTCCTGCCATGTGATTCATGCCGTATGGGCTTTGGCCATCACGACCGGCATCCACAGGGGCAAGAATCGGCACCTCATGCACGTGATAGTGCCCAAAGACGGCGTGGGTTGAGGTGGGAGCCGCAGCGCCCCATGGAAACACATTGGCTTCTGTCCCGCGAGCGGCCTTTTCCCATTCCGCTTCTGTCGGCAGCCGCCCGCTGCGTTGACGACAGAACGCTGAAGCTTCTGCCCATGTCACGTACAGGGCAGGCCAACGCGCCACGACTTCTGGTGCGAGTGCATGTACGGTGATGACATGGTCCAGGAGTTTCTGAAGCTGTTCACCGGCAGGGCGGTGCCCCTCTAGCAGCCATTTCACATATTCGGCCAAACTCACTTCGTCGCGGTCAATGTGAAAGGCGTCCACCCAAATACGCCGCTGGGGCTGCTCGGTGTCGTCGTAGGGACCCTCGAGACCCAACGAGACGGCGTTGCTGCGCGGCGTTCCCATGAGGAACGAACCGGCCGGAACCGTGATGATCGGCGAGGTGCGGGCAGTGGCCGCGACCGCCTCCAGCAAAGGTCTCTGCCCGGGACTCGTTCCCTGTGCAGATCCGTTGATCAGCATGCCGATGGCCAAGGCAGTTGCCACAACGCATGTCGAGTTCCAAAACCTCCGATTCCGTGGTGCTCCGCTCGTGACCATGTGGCAGGGGACTATAGTGGCTGAGATTGTTTCTGCACAAGGGAGGCATCGATTGAGACCCGCGCCGAGGGCCTCACTTGGTCTGGCGGTTTCACTGATGAAGGCACGAACTGGACCGTCGTTGTAGGCGGCACACTGACAGCGCCGGTGGCGCATTTCACCTCTTGTACTGGGTCTTTAAAGCCTGCTATCCTCCGCGCTTCTGCATTGCTGTTACAGACGAAAATGTTGCGATTTGGCCTTCGGATGTCGCGCAGGTCCATCAGCCCGCCTGCTCTGGTTCCTTCTCGCTCGACCTTCCGGACCACGGTTGTCTATGAAGCCTAAGGCATAGGGCGAGATCCTTTCTTAACGTCCTTTTCACCTGGATCGGTCTATCACCTCCATCGCTTTACCTCACGGCCAGCATGCCCGCCACAACGGATAGAAGGGGCGTTTCTCCCGTCTCAGTACCGGTCGTACTCGTCCTCTGTTTTGTGACCGCAGTCGCGCTCAACGTCTATGCATTGGTGTTCTTGCGCACGCTGCTGGTCAACGACAAGGGCGCTGATCTGGCCAGAACCGCAGCCAAGGGAGCGCATACGCTCGATCGTGTGTTGTTCGAGCGGTACGAGGACATCAAGGTGTTCGCGACTGACCGGATCCTCCTGGAAGGGACGCAGGAGGAAAAGACAACAAGGTTGCGACAGTACAAAGACCTGTACGGGTATTACTCGTGGATCGGCACGACCAATGCGGACGGCCACGTGGCGGCTGCAACCGAAGTGTCTGGGGCAGCGCCTTCGCCATCGTTCGGGACCGTCGAGCAAGGGCGGCACATGCATTTCAAAGTCATCCCCGGCTCGGCTGAGACAGGTGAGGCGCCGGCGGTGGTCTTCTCCGCTCCTCTCGACGACCCTCGTGGAGCATTTCGAGGAGTGGTCACCAGCCGGATGCCACTGGAGCATTTTCGGGCGATCCTCGAAGAGGAAGGGGAAAATCAGATAGAGGGGGACGCGATCGACTGGGTGTTGTTGGACCGGGAGGGCCTCATCCTTCTCCAAAAGCATCACTCACTTCCCGCTCATACCAAGGTGCACTCCGTATCCTTTATGCGCGCGGCTCAAGGTCCTGAGCGAAGCGGGTTCGTAGAAGAAGTCCACGAAGCCGATGGCACGTCCATCGTGACCGGCTTTGCGAAGGCCGGAGGGTACAGAGAATTTTCCGGATTCGGCTGGATTGTGCTGGTGCAACTGGATCGCACACATGCCTATGCGCCGATCAACAAATTGGTCTGGATGGTCGGCGTGATCGGACTCTTGATTGTTGCGCCGCTGACCGGCTTCGGTATCTTCGCATCGCGCAAGCTCGCGCGAGAACGCCAGGACCTGCTGGTGGCTCGCCAGGACTTGGAAAAATCGATCGCGGAATTGGCGCGGTCGAACTCCGATCTGCAACAGTTCGCCTATGTGGCCTCGCATGACTTGCAGGAACCGTTGCGCATGGTGGCCAGCTATACGCAGCTGTTGGCAAAGCGTTATCGAGGGAGGCTCGATGAGGATGCGGACGAATTCATTGCCTACGCCGTGAACGGGGCCAATCGCATGCAGGCGCTGATTCAAGACCTGTTGGCGTTTTCACGGGTCGATCGGCAAGGCCAAAACTTTGAGCCCACTTCGGTCGAGGCGCTCTTAGGCTATGCGATCGAGAACCTCAAGGGAGCGATCGAGGAAAGCCGAGCGGTCGTGACGCACGACCCGCTGCCCTCCGTCATGGCGGATGAACGGCAGCTCCTGCATCTTCTTCAAAATCTGTTGAGCAACGCCATCAAGTTTCGCGGGCAGGAACCGCCCCGCGTGCACCTATCAGCCGAACGGCGCGACAGGGAATGGCTGTTCTCGGTTCGCGACAACGGCATCGGCATCGATCCCCAATATGCCGAGCGCATCTTTGTCATCTTCCAACGCCTGCATACGAATGCCGAATATCCGGGCACCGGCATCGGTCTGTCCCTGTGCAAGAAAATTGTGGAGCGACATGGAGGGCGCATTTGGATGGAGTCTCAGTTGGGGCAGGGTGCCACCTTTTTCTTTACTCTCCCGGCCAGAGACCTGCCGTCATGAGACGGACATGAGAAGAAAAGCAACGTGAGAGAGCCCAGCATGTATACACGTATCATTAACGTCATGACCCTGTTGGAAGGAGGCAGTCAATGTCGGTAGCTGAACTGATGAAGCCGGTAGAGATTCTGTTGGTCGAAGATAATCCTGGCGACGTGCGCCTGACGAAGGAGGCCTTGAAAGAGGCCAAGGTCATCAATAATTTGACGGTGCTCAAGGATGGGGTTGAAGCCTTGGCGTTTCTCCGCCATCAGGGGATCTATGATAACGCGGCCACTCCCCATTTGATCCTGCTGGATCTGAACCTTCCCCGGAAAGACGGCCGTGAAGTCCTGGCCGAGATCAAGGCCGACGAGAAGCTGAAGCGCATTCCGGTTGTCGTGCTGACGACGTCGCAGGATGAGCAGGATGTTTTCAAGAGCTACAACCTTCACGCCAACTGCTATGTAACCAAGCCGGTCGATTTGGAACAGTTCATATCGGTCGTTAAATCGATCGAGGATTTTTGGCTCGGCATTGTCATGCTTCCGAAGCACGGAATCCATCGACGGATCGGCTGATCGGCATGCGCATCCTGATCGTCGAAGACAACCCGGGAGATGTCCGGCTGCTGCGGGAACTACTGAGTGGAGGTCGGAGTCCCGAGGTGTTTGCGCTGGTGCATGTCGACCGCCTGGCGGCGGCCTTGGAGACGTTGGAACAGGCCAGCTTTGACGCCGTGTTGCTGGATCTGTCGCTTCCGGACAGCCAAGGCCTCGCGACGCTGAACAGGATGCATGCGTCGAAGCCGGGCATGCCGGTCGTCGTTCTCACCAGCCTCGATGATGAGGTGTTGGGCCTGCAACTGCTGCAGGCGGGCGCGCAGGATTACCTCGTCAAGGGGGAAGTGACGGGGTCTCTCCTCCGGCGGTCCCTCCGTTACGCTGTCGAGCGCAAGCGCGCCGAGGTCGAGCTCCGACGGAGCGAAATCTTCCTCGAGTCCATCGTGGAGAACATCCCGCACATGATTTTTGTGAAGGATGCCGGCCAGTTGCGGTTCGTGCGATTCAACAAGGCCGGCGAGGACCTGCTCGGACATACGCGTCAGAACCTCATCGGGAAGTCCGACTACGAGCTGTTTCCGAAAGATGAGGCGGATTTCTTCACCGGGGCCGATCGGGATGTGCTGAGAAACTGTAAGGTATTGGATGTCCCGGAGGAACCCATTCTCACCAAAGGGAAAGGCCAGCGGTATCTGCATACGAAAAAGATTCCAATACTGGACGAAAACGGCCAGCCGCTCTACTTGCTCGGAATTTCCGAAGACATCACCGAGCGCAAGCGGGCGGAAACTCAACTGCAACGATCATTTGAACTGCTGCGCACGCTGTCTCAGCGGCTGGATGTGGTGCGGGAAGAGGAGCGGACCCGGATTGCCAGGGAGCTGCACGATGAACTGGGGGTCCGCATGACGTGCATGAAGATGGATCTGTCCCGCTTGCAGGCCATGATGAGAGAGTCGCTGTTTCCGCGCGAGAAGATGGAGGAGAAAATCCGTTCGATGTCCGCAGAAACCGATTCCACGATTCATGAGGTCCAGCGGCTGGCGGCCGAACTGAGACCGGGGGTCTTGGATGATCTTGGCCTGGTGGCGGCCATTGAATGGCAGTGCCAGGATTTCGAGCGGCGGAGCGGGATCCGATGTTTATGTGAGTCGTCTTTCGATCAGATCACGATCAGCCCCTCGCGCGCCACCGCGGCCTTCCGGATTTGCCAGGAAGCGCTGACGAATGTTGCACGTCACGCCAAGGCCACGTTTGTCAGGGTGTTGATCAAAGAGACGGGAGAAGAAGTGTTGATCGAAATTCAGGACAACGGCGGAGGGATCCCTCCGGACAAAATCAACGACGCCGCGTCATTGGGACTCCTGGGCATGAGGGAACGCTCAATGGCCATCGGCGGTTCGCTGGACATTGCCGGCTGGCCCGAAAAAGGCACCACCGTGACCTTACGCCTTCGGTGCCGCGACGCCTAAGACAGAGGACGAAGATGCTCAAAATACTGATCGCGGATGACCACTCCATTTTCCGGCGCGGCCTCAAGGACTTGTTGAGCGACGGCCTGGGAGCCGTGACGATAGGCGAATGCAGCAACGCGTTTGATTTGTTTCAGTTGGTCAAGCAGAAGAAATGGGACGTGGTCATTTTGGATATCGGCATGCCGGGAACGACCGGGACCGACGCGCTCGTTCAGGTTAAGCGTCAGCGAGCCTCACTGCCCGTGATCATGCTGAGCATGCATCCCGAGGATCAATACGCCGTCCGCATGTTCAAGGCCGGAGCGAATGCGTATCTGACGAAAGCCAGCGCCCCCGAGGAACTGGTGACGGCCATCAAGAAGGTCCTGGGCGGGGGAAATTATGTGAGCCCCTCGCTCGGTGAAAAGCTTGTCCATCTCTTTCATCGGGGCGAGGAACAGCCTCCGCATGAATTGCTCTCGGACCGGGAATTCGAAGTCATGCGTCTGCTCTCGTCCGGGAAGACTGTCTCTGAGATCGCCGAGAGCATGAATCTGGGCACCACCACCGTCAGCACCTACCGCGCGCGTATTCTGGAAAAATTGCACCTCAAAAATAACGCCGAACTGATGCGCTACGCCGTTCAACAGGGCCTCGCGTAACCTGTTCATCTTCGCCCTTCCCGAGTAGTCCTTCTTCTGTCGTTGAAATTAGGACAGCATAATCATGGTCGCACTGATAGTACGGCCCTGACATCTCCGATATAAAACCGCCTGTGCCTCGTAAGCCGTGTGGCCGCCGAGTGCGCAGTCACACCATGCAGAGTCCTGGACGGGATGAGGGAAAGGAACCATCACCATGAACGCGCTGACGATTGAATCTGCCATTCGATTGCACTTGAGGCAGGAGGGGCCCTGTACCCTCGAGACCCTGCTCAACCGGCTATCACAATTTTCGTGGAGCGAAATTTTCAGCGTCGTGGATCAACTCAGCCGGAAGGGGAGCCTCGTGCTGCGTCGACCGGGTCGCTTTGGATATGAACTGTCGATCGGAGCGGATGGCATGAATGTTGAGGCGGTGCCGTCAGGCACCGCTCCGGCGTCTCGGCCGGAGGAATTCAGCAGGGTTGTCGAACAAGAAGACGGCTGCGAGATGAGAGGGTGACAACATGAGAGTGGTCGTCA
Organism: Nitrospira sp.; assembly: GCA_036376045.1. GTDB lineage: Bacteria > Nitrospirota > Nitrospiria > Nitrospirales > Nitrospiraceae > Nitrospira_C. The sequence goes on along the minus strand of DASVBB010000001.1, from coordinate 6,165 downwards.
TGTGCTGCCTGTGCGAAAAGGTCTTCGATGATATGGATGCGGAGATGGGAACAACACGCTGGAAGGAACGCAACCGGTACATGGCCAAGTACCAGCTCAAAAGCGCTGATATGCGTATCGCGCACGGATACTGTCCGGACTGTCTGAAAGTGTACCGGGCATTTCTGGCGCTGCCGCAAGGACACCCTTCTGAGAAAGAGGAGAAGGCATGACACCGATCACAGCGGGATCGAGGGTACCGAATCGAATCTGGTCGATCGTCTTGGACGGCGGGGACGGCGGCCGCATGACGGATTTCATTCAGCGCTGGCTGGGTCGCGCTCGCCCGAAACAATATTGTGCGTTTTTTGGAGATCGCTCCCTGTTCCAGCACGCGCTAGACCGCGCCTCCGCCTTGTGTCGTCAGGAGCATATCGTGGCGCTCGTGGCTCGGGAGCACGGCCAAGAGGCATGGGCACAGCTGGAAGGCCGGGGCGCCGGAACGGTACTGCTTCAGCCGAGAAATCGGGATTCAGCCGCTGGGATCTATCTGTCATTGACCTATCTCCGAGCGAAAGATCCTGACGCGACGGTGGTGATCTATCCCTCGGATCATTTCGTGTATCCCGAGACCAAGTTTCTCGTGTCGGTGCATCGCGCATTGTGCGCGTTGGAATGGCTTCCCGACCGGTTCATCGTGCTTGGCGTCCCTCCGGACCGGCTTGAGTTGGACTATGGCTGGATTGTGCCTGGCGAAACGATCACGGGATTCGAAAGCCACCGGATCCATGCGGTCAACGCATTCGTCGGCCGTCCGACTGTGGTCCAAGCCGACACGGCGTTGGCCAGAGGGGCGCTCTGGAACACCTCGGTGATGGCGGCGAAAGCACAGACGTTGTGGCAGATGGGATGGGAGTGTTTCCCTGAGCTCATGCCGCGATTTGAACGGCTTGAATGCTCGATCGGAACGTCAAAGGAAGCCCAGATCCTCGATGAGATTTATCATGACATCCCCGTCCACGACCTGTTGCCCGAGTTGCTGCAGCGCGTCCCCGAACGGGCCAGCGTGCTCGAAATGAACGAGGTCCTCTGGAGTGATTGGGGGAAGCCGACACGCATCATGGATTCGTTGCGCAGGATCGGCCGTGAACCGGCCTTTCCCCTGGACTGTCTGGATCGGTCCACCGGACGGACGTCGCTCGTGTGCGGGAATCGCAGAACGGCCAACAGACTGTGAGCAATAAGGAGGGAGCGAGCCATGAAGCGCATGACTAAACCGCGCGATTTTCGCGCCGTCACATCTCGCAACAGTCCGGAGGCAGCAAACGGGTCATCAGACCACGTCCATGAGCGTGTCGCCGCATTGGCCTACACCTTCTACGAGGAGCGTGGTCGTGTGGACGGCCACGATGTGGAAGACTGGATTCGGGCAGAGAACACGATTCGAGAGGGAATCGGCTTGCGGACGAATGGGAGCAGGACTGACCACGAGGGGTAATCACCCAATGCTGCTGGTGTGCTGTTTCTGCGACAAGGTGCGCGACGCTACGATGTGCCAAAGTCACTGGCACGATCTGGAAGCGTCACTGTCCGCCCGCAGGCGGGACCAAGAGGACGTCGTCCTGTCGTACACCTGCTGCCGGACCTGTTTGGTGGACGATCCACGTGCGAGCGTGTTTCGGGCCAGACAGACCCACTTGAGCCCGCGGGAGACCGAGTCGATTAACCGTTACGCGTGAACCACAAGTCGTTCGATCCCCGGAACTTCATGAACACAGGACATCACGTGCTCACGATCATGGCACAAGGCGAAAGCCCGGCGGATTCCCTTCCGTTTGCGGGGAGAGGGTGGGAGACTTCCGGCCTTCTCGTGTTCTCGTCGAACCGAACAGTCTTGTTCGCGAACAAAGCGGCGCACGACCTGCTTGTGCGTTTGCATCGACAGGAGACGGGACCCTCCTCGGATGGCCGTCTGCCGAGGTCGCTCGAGCATCTCCTCGACGAGATCCTGACCCTGCTCCGTATCCCCGTTGAGCGTCGTGGCTGGCGACGATTTGCTGCCAAACGTCTGGGCGAGGCGACGGCTGACTCGGTCGTCGTTCAAGCGTTCGGAGGGCCGTACGGGGCGGATCGTCAACGGTCGCTCATCGTGTTGACGCTTCATCACGCAGAGCGCCTGCCCTAGCTACCGAACGACCAGGACAGGGCAGGCCACCTGGTGGACGATCGCATGGGAGACGCTTCCCAGGAGAAAGCGATCCAATCCTTCACGCCCATGAGACCCCACGACGACCAGATCGAAATCCTTTGACGCCTCGGAGACCACGGGTGCGGGGTCGCCCTTCACCACCCGGCTCGACGTCGTGAAGAGCGGCGGCGGCAGGCGCTGGGCGCAGATACGGGCTTGCTCTTCGGCGTGACGGACGACTTCATCGGACCAGAGGGCAAAGGCGGTCGCAGGCGATTCCTCCAGCACCGGCAGAATCGGCATGGCCGTCAGGACCAGGGCCTCGACGGCCGTCCGGAAGGGATGTCGTAGCAACCACTCACAGATCTTCGTCCCGTCCGTGCGACCCTCGATGGCAATCAGCACGCGACGGATCGGTTTGGCTTGACCTTTGACCAACAACGTCGGTTGAGAGGCGTGCAACAGCACACGGTGTGACACGCTGGTCAGGACAAACTCTGTCACGCGTGAATGGTCGTGCGTGCCGACGACAATGAGATCCGCCGAAAGGGATCCGGCAGTATCAAGCAGAAAACGGGCCGGTTTCCCGAACTCGCACAGGCGGCGGGGTGTGGGCACGTCTTCGGGCAGCATCGTCGCCGCCCGTTCCAGCGACTCACAGCCGGCGTCAAACATCGACTTGCGAAAGATGTCATAGCCCTGCAGGTTGGCGGCTTCCGCCACAATGGGATACTCGAACAGTCCGAGATCGACTCCGTGAACCAGGGTGACCTCCTCCGGTCGATAGAGCAGGCCGAGCTGTTCGACGGCGGCAAACGCCGCGTCCGACCAATCGACTCCCGCGACGACTTTCATGCGTCACTCCCGTGGCTGCGCCCGGCTCAATGCGGCATCTGTGCGGCCCGGGCTTGTTGCGCCGCGTTCAAATATTCGACCACTTCGGTGTCGTTCACCTGCGCGAAGCACTGATAATGGTGACCGACTGCGATGAAGGGGTCGGGGGTGCTCAACACGATGAATTCGTCAACCCGGCGTCGCATCGGATCGACGTTGTCCTCTGGGGCCACCGGGACGGCGGCGACCAGACGTCGAGGAGACAATTCCGTGATGGCCTCAATGGTGGCGAAGAACGTTGCGCCTGTCGCTATGCCGTCATCGACAAGAATAATGGTACGACCGGTCACGGCGGCGAGCGGCAGCCCGTTCCGGTATCGCTGCTGCCGGCGGGTAATCTCTTCTCGCGCATGGCCGATGAGACCGTTGAGATTGGCAGGTGAGAGGCGGAATGCCTCGACGGCGTCCGGGTTCAGATAGACGGCTCCGGTCTCGCTCAATGCGCCGATCGCGTATTCGGGATTGTCCGGCGTGCTCAGCTTTCTGGTGATGAACACATCAAGCGGCAGATGCAACGCGCGGCTCAGCTCATAACCGATCGCGACTCCACCGCGGGGCAAGGCGAGTATAAGGCCGCCGGGATTGTCTCGATAGGCGCCCAACTTGGCCGCCAGGAGCCGGCCTGCATCTTCCCGATCACGAAAGACCACCGCTCCCTCGCTACGATCGCCTGCACGCCGGACCTCGGACGGCTATTTTTTAAGGGGCGTTTATCGCTGCAAAGGCGTGTCGTCGGCTGACTGGCTGTGTCGGAGGCTTGGGTTTATGCGTCGGGCTGTACGTGCACAAGGCGAAGACGATGCTTCGGAATAGGAGATCGGCCGCATCCTCCATGCGGATGAACGCGACGGCACCGGCTGCGATCATCGCATTGTAGAGATACGGCGTGTACTCCTCCGACATTCCGATGATGACCACCTGTGGAACCATTTTTTTGAGCTGTCGGGTTGCGTCGATGGCGTCGGGCAGATGCGTGTCCATCAGCACGAGATCAATCGCCATGGTCTTTGCCAGTTCAACCGCCTCGTCCCGGTCTGACGCTTCTCCGACCACCTCGATGAGATCCGCATATCCGTCGAGAATGGCACGGATCATTTCACGAATTGAAGAATGTGGATCGACGATCAACACGCGCCATCGTGAACCGGCTTGCGAGATTGGCGCATGACCCAAGGATGACGACAGCATTGAACTCGTGGCAGCGATTGGCAACTTGGTTTGCATAATCACCCTCCCTCGACTCACACATGTAGCTGGATTGCGTCTAGGTATCCCTTTACGAGATTTTCCAAAACTAGGGAGACCCCTAGTCGTGGAACAGGGCCAAATTACGGGGTTTCGATGGCTTTTGACCATACGGGCAGCCGCTTGGTACACTGAACGGCCGTACGAGCTACATTCCGCTACCTTCGCGCCCCCTTCCTCCTCCTGCGCGACTCAACAGGTTGCTCTTACGCTGGTTCCCTCCGTCCGGACCTGTTCCCCATGGCAACGCTGTGGTATCAGACGGAATTCATGAAAGGAGTGTTGATGAAGATGTCCCACGTCTGGAAATCAAGTAACAGAAAAAAGAAGACCAAGCCGACTTACAAGATCCATTGGGAAGCGCTGGGATTGTCCCGGCCGGATCGAACGCCCTCCACGCTGTCGATCGAGGCGATCAGAAGCGAGGTCTCGGTGATGGCGACGCAAGGTTTGAGCGAACGAACACAAGCGGCGTCGGACACTGCACCGCTGCACAAGCATGGACGAGGCAGGCGCGGGACGAGCAAGCCGATGGTCGAACGAAAAAACGCGAAAGCACGCTAAGCAGCCCACAGATAACGAGCGCTGCCGACGGCATTACCGGCCGGCAGCGCTCGATCCTCGCCGAATTACACGTATTGTCCGTCGCATCCTCTTGCGCCTGTCCGGCATGCCTCTTACAATCGACCCCGCTAAGAGGCATGCATGGTGTCAGGTTTTTTTCGTCCGTTCAGCCGAATACCCTTCGACACACGCCGTTCCGTCAAAATCCATTTCACCAGGAAAGCACGGAGTAGAGTCTGCATCGTCGGTTTCTTGCTCGTGATCGGGGGTTGTGCCGTCCTCCCCGGCAGCAGCTGGCGACCGGGATGGAACGAGGAGTGGAAATCCAAGGATGCGCCGCCGGAGACCGCCGCGTCCTGGAAGCTGACGGAACTTGAAACCAAAGACAATCGTTTTCTGGGGCTCGCCATCTCAGGCGGTGGAAGCCGCGCGGCGAACTTCGGCGCTGCCGTCATGCTCGAACTGCAACAACGCAAACTGCTCGAGCAGGTCGACGTCATCTCCGGCGTGTCCGGCGGGACGCTGCCGGCTGTGTACTATAGCCTGGGGCAGAAAGCTGGCGGCTTCACGGAGCCCGTCCTTCGGAAGGCGCTCGGCTATGATTTCCAGGCCAGTTGGCTCCGGCGGTGGTTTCTCCCGCAGAACATTTTTCGCTATTGGCTCTCCGACTTCACCCGCTCCGACATCATGGTGCAGGTGTTCAACAACGAGCTCTATCATGACGCGATGTTCAAAGACCTCCAGTCGCACCCGAAGATTCTGCTCAATTCGACGATCCACAACGATCACACCCGCTTCACGTTCACTGACGAGCGCTTCTCGCGGCTCGGCTCCGCGCTGGCGTTCTATCCCGTGGCTAACGCGGTGAACGCTTCCTCCGCATTCCCCGGTGCCTTCCAGGACGTGACGCTTGAGTGGTACATGACACCTCGCGAGTACGTGCATCTGTACGACGGTGGCCCCATCGATAACCTTGGCGTTCAGGCGATCAGCGAATACATCAACCGAAACATTCTGAGCAAGTCCATGAAGGAGTTGTTTCCCAAAGGGTGTCTGGTCATCATCATTGACGCGACACCGGCGAGCGAGCACCCCGAGCTCAACACCGTGCAGTCCAGCCGGACGTTTGTCGATTATTTCGTCGACACCAACGCCTTGGACGCGATGGATGCCATGCTCCTCGAGTCCCGCCGCACGCTGCTCACTGGGATGGGGATTCCTGTCGGCAGGCAGGATCAGGAGATGCGTGGACGACTGCCGGTCAACGACCGGCAGCAATGCGGCTGCGAAGTGCG
>DASVBB010000183.1:0-31300 GCA_036376045.1 Nitrospira sp. | reverse complement strand
GGCGGGCATCGATCGCGACAAAATGCAGGCGGACGACGCCGTCGCGAAGGACCTCATGGGCTCCACGTTGAGCGGCATGATGACGCAGGTCGTCGAAGAAAAGCCCAAGACCTCGGAGGCGACGCAGGCTTATCTCGACCGTATGAGCCAGAATTATTACGTGTGCGACGGGTGCGGCTACATCGGCAAGGGCGACACGCCGGTCAAATGTCCGGTGTGCGGAGCGGAGGGAAGCCGGTTCAAGGCCGTCGACAAGAGCATTTTCGAAGCGGCCGCCAAGACAGAAGGCGAAGTTGAAACCGATCTGGCCTACGACGACGTACCCATGCAGTGGACGAAGGACGCCAAAGAAGCGATCCGCGCCGTTCCGGCTGGATTCCAGCGACGCCGCGCCAAAGCGAAGATCGAAAAGAGTGCGCGGAAGCTCGGGATGACGACGATCACGCTGGAGTATGCGGCGCCGATGATCAAGGAAGCGGCCTCGGAAGATTATCAACCGATCTTCGCCAATAAGGGTGCCGGCACCTCGGCAGACGCCGAAGCCAAGCTGGCGACGGTTGAGGAAAATGGCACGCACACCGCTCAGAGCGGCGGCAACGGCCATGGAGACGTGGCCCCCTATAGCTGGACGGTCGAAGCGCAGGCGAGGCTCGATCGGGCGCCGGAAGGCTTCATGCGGGACTGCACGAAGGCTCTCATCATCAAGCACGCCGACAAGCTCGGCACAACCCACATCACGTTGGAAGTGGCCAATGAGGGCATCGAACAGGCCAAAGGCTACATGGAAGAGGCGATGAAGACCGGCAATCTCAAGGATATGATCGCCACCCTCACCGGCAAGGCCGCCAAATAAGAGAATGAAACCGCTTCCGATCTTCAATCCTTCGTCGCTCGCTGGAGCGCTGGGGTCCCTTCCACAACAGCTCACGCAGTTCTTCACGCCCCGTCCGCAGGGTGAAGGGCCGTACGATGGGCGGACCGTGGACGACTTCAAGCCCTACTTGGTCGCCCTCAACCTGACCAAGCGTTGCAACTTGAAGTGCGATCACTGTTATCTGGACGCCACCACGAAGGCGGCGGGCGGCGACGACGAACTCACCACCGACGAGTGTTTCCGCCTCATCGATCAGATTGCCGAGGTCAATAAAGGCTGCCTCCTCGTGATCACCGGCGGGGAACCGCTCGTGCGTCCTGACATCCTCGAGATCGCGCGTTATGCGGTGAAGCTTGGGTTCATGGTGGTCTTCGGCACCAACGGTATGTTGATCAATGACCGGATGGCCAAAGAACTGGTCGAGATCGGCGTCATGGGCGTCGGCATCAGCATCGATTCACTCGATCCGCAGAAGCACAATGCCTTCCGCGGTGTTCCGGGAGCCTGGGAAGCGGCCGTGGCCGGCATTGAAGCCAGCAAACGCAATGGTCTGCAGTTCCAGGTGCATTTCAGCGCGCAGCCGATGAATTACCAGGAGTTGCCCGCCGTCATCGAGTGGTCTCACGGACTCGGCGCCCGCGTGTTGAATGTGTTCTTCATGGTCTGCACGGGTCGCGGCGAGGAACTGACGGATATCACGCCGGCCCAGTATGAAGAAGTCCTCGGTTATCTCGTCAAAACTCAGGATGATTATCAGGGCATGCTGATTCGGGCCCGCTGCGCCCCGCACTTCAAGCGGTTGGCTTATGAGAAAGACCCGAACTCACCGATCACCAAGGCGACCGGCTACATGGGCGGCGGCTGCCTCGCCGGGACGAACTACGCCCGCGTGACCCCGAACGGCGAATTGACGCCATGCCCTTACATGCCGCTCTCGGCCGGCAACGTTCGCGAGAACAGCTTCGTCGACCTCTGGGAAAAGTCCGACATCTTCAATTCCTTCCGCTATCCCCAGCTCAAGGGCAAATGCGGGGATTGCGAGTATTCGGACATTTGCGGCGGCTGTCGCGCCCGTCCTTATGTCGACCATGGCGACTGGCTGGACGAAGACCAGTGGTGCCTCTACACCCCGAAAGGTGGAGAGAAGATCAAAGTGGCGTTCAATGTCGAGGAAGCGTCCACTGTGCAGTGGGACGAGGCCGCCTCGCTGCGGTTGAGCCGTATCCCCTACTTCCTCCGTGCGATGGTCAAGAAGGGCGTCGAAAAGCACGCGCGAGAGAACGGCATCACCACCGTGACGATCGAGCTCATGGAAGAACTCCGGAAGAAACGCTTCGGCAACGACGCACCGGTCTTCAAGTTCTGAGCCTCGCTGATGGACGCACTCCAAAGCATCGCCACCGACCTCAATGCGCTGATTCCCATCATCAATCACTGGTTCCATCTGATGTCCGCGGTGATCTGGATCGGCGGGCTGGCCTTTCTCGTCATGGCGGTCACGCCAGGCCTTCAGAAGGCGGTGTCCCGGGAGCAGATCAAGCCGATCACGGACGTCTTTTATCAGCACTACAAGAAGGTAGCGGGTATATTGCTCGTCATTCTGTTATTTACCGGTGGAATCAATCTCCACTACGTCAACCAGGTGCTCACCTCACAGACCGGCTCAGGCGTCCAGCACCACGCCAAATACCTTACGGTTTTTTTCATCAAGCTCTTCCTCGTGCTCTGTCTCGTGACCCTGTTCCTCTATACGGTGCTTTTCAAAGCCGATGACGAGGCCGAAGAAGGCGAGTCCTATGAGGTGATCCCCTTCCAACGTGCCGCCCTCTGGATGGGATTCTTCATCATTCTGTGCGCTGCCGCCATGAAGCACCTCCATCAGTAGCAGTCGACCTCTTCCCGTTTCTTTCACGCAATTCCTGTGATCGTATCCGAAGCGATACCGCCGGTATTGCTTTCGATACATCGAGCCCTTCCCAGCGCTGACAGCGGAATGTGCTGCGCGCTCCATCTCAACGCTCAGAGATCAATCACTTAGGATTCTTGAGTAAGATACCGTTCGAGATTGGAAAGTGGCATGCCTGTTGCTGAACGAAGCCGCACGATGACCGCGATGAATAGCACTTGGCGAGAGACGGCGCAGCATGCGGAAGCGCTTCCGGATCGTGCCCATCCGGCAGCCCTCCAGCGCCCCGACTCTCCGCCATCGAGGCTGCGTACCGGCCTTCCGGTACGCAGCCTTCTCGTCGTGAGCGCGCGTGAGGAGAGTCAGCAACGGACGACCGCTACCAGTCATGTGAGGAGGGACTTTATGCCAACGACCACGACAACGACCGCTGTCCCCGCCGAAATCCCCATACGCCGTGGAACAGATGTCACAAACCACAGCGTCCTTAGAGAGAAGGGCCAAAGGCCCCGCATGGTGCGGCTGACGGTCAATCTTCCATCACATCTGGTCGAACAGATGCGCGACGCCGTGTATTGGACTCCGGGACTCACGCTGGCATGGATGATCGCCCGTGCGGTTCGCACTTCGCTCACCGAATTGGAGACCGTTCATCAAGGCCCATTTCCGCGACGCTTGAAACCGCTCCGCGCCGGGCGGCCCAGGCTTCTTGGCCAAGCCATGAACGTCCTTCCGATGGGGGCCGGGGAGGGTACGGATGATCAGGGGAACGGTGCCCTTCGAGTCCCGGCCTCTGCGGACGAGACACTAAGCCGTTCCGTGGGGCCGGTCGGATCCGAACGCTTCAACGGGGCTTTGAGGGGGAAGAAAACGCCCGCTTGAAGACGCCGCGGATGCCGAAATAGGCAAAGGAGTCTTTGAGGTTGGAGTACAGGCGCTTGAACGGTCCCATGTCGGGGTTGGTCACATATTCCATCGTCAAGGCAATCCGTTCCTCTCCCGCTCCCAACGGCGTCACCGCATGCCAGAGCTTGTCACCATTGAAGATCACCATGTCGCCTGGCTCAGTCACCAACTCCAGCTTGCGAGGGGTCTTACCCGGCACGTCCTTGAAGAGCTCGCAGACCAGTTTGCATTGCGTCGATCTGTCGACCAGTCCCATCAGAATGGTATAGCGAGCCCCTTTGTAGTAACTCGTGTCGTAATGAAACCCGATGTGGTCGCCGGCCTCTGTGTAATAGTACAGCGCGCAGGAATGGGGATCATTGTCCGGACAGAGCATGAGCTTGGCGTCGGTGAGACGGCTGAGAAACGCCAGAAACGCCGGTGAGCGGTAGAGATCGAGAAAAAGCGGGGCTTCTTCCTGCACGGTATAGTAGCTGACACTCCCGCCCTTCTTATGACCCGGAATGTAATTGCGGTTGAGCCGGTGTTTGACCCCCTGCGCCTGGGGCACCAGCGTCGCCTCGACGAAATCGCGTGGGAGAAATTGGGGAATCACGATGAATTCGTTCTGCTCCCAATACTCGCGATGCGCTCGATCGACATCCAGCCTGGCGACCGCCTGCTCCGTCGCCTCTGACACCGAACCCAGGACTGCTGTACTCATTGGTTATCGCTCCTTCCGGCCTGCACTGCCATGGATGTCTTTACGGTTGAGTGAGTACCGGTGCCTTGACCACTTCGACATCCGGCGGGAACTTTGGAACAAACAAGTCGTCGTCCAGCCCGATGTTCGATTGAAGCGACGAAAATTCGAAATTCGACACGTTGCCGCTCATCTCATGGAGCGAGAGGCTCCGGATGAAGTAGGTTTTGGGAAAGACTTCGACGACGATCTTCTGCACCGTTCCGTGCACGTCTCCTTCGCGCGTCTTAGGAATGAGCGTGACGAGTCTGATGCCTCCCACGCCACGTCCTTTCCCTGACGTCGGCTCGGCGTCGAACGAGGCATCGAGCTTGGCCGCCCCTTGGAGCAGCTCCAGCGGCGCGCGAGACGCCGCCATGTGGGTGAGCTTTCCGACCAGGACCTGCTTGTGTTCGGGCACATAGACCTTCACATCTTCGCGGTCGACATAGATGTCCTCAGTCGAGGGCTCGAGATAGTTCCAGCGCAAGCGCCCGGGCTTTTTGATATAGACCTTCCCGGAGGAGGTCATCGGCCGTTCGAAGCCTTCGATAGTCGTCTTTTGCGTGAAATCGGCCTGCAGGTCCTTGGTCTTTTCATAGCGGGCCTGCAACCGCTTCATCACTTCCCGCACTTCCTTGCGGGCCTGCTCCTCGCCGCCGTCTTCTCCAACGGCTGGGAGCGACACGCTCACAGCCAGCACGACGCCAAGAGCGATGGCCCACCGCCCGTTCATTCGTGCGCATCCCCGACCGGCCCGCGGCGCCCGATCACTTCGCGGCGGCCATCGCGTCCGGCAGCACCGACCAGGCCGTCGGCTTCCATCTGCTCGATCATCCGGGCTGCCCGCGGATAGCCCACTCGCAGCCGCCGTTGGATCAGCGAGGCGGAAGCTTGGCCGGTCGACAATACGAGTTCCTTGGCCTGCTCATAGACCTCGTCCTGGGCCTCTTCCTCCTTCACCTCTTCCTGTTTCAAGGACTGCAATTCCTGGTTGTAGCTGGGCGACGCCTGTTCTTTGACGAATTCGACCACGCGGCGGACATCGTCGTCTGAGACGAACGATCCGTGCAGGCGCATCAGCCGGCCCGTCCCCGAGGCCAAGTAGAGCATGTCGCCGCGGCCCAGCAAGGCTTCCGCGCCGTTTGCATCGAGAATCGTGCGCGAATCCGTCTTCGAGGAGACTTGGAAGGCAATGCGCGCAGGGAAATTGGCCTTGATCAACCCCGTCAACACGTCCACCGAGGGGCGCTGCGTCGCCAGCACGAGGTGAATGCCCGACGCCCTGGCCATCTGCGCCAGCCGGGCGATCTTGTCCTCGACATCCTTCGGCGCCACCATCATGAGGTCCGCAAGCTCATCGATCATGACGATGATGAACGGCAGAGGCTCCGGTGGCGTCGGCGGCGGCATGAACGAGCCCGGGCTGCCGTCCGGGATCACCGTTTCTCCGGCGGACAGGCGTTCCTCGTCAGAAAGATATCGCATCGGCAATTCGGGTTGATCTGGCTTGTTGTCGGAGCCGTTCTCGGAAAGCACTCCCTGGGTGCCGGCGACCTTGCGATTGTAGGAATCGATGTTCCGGACGCCCGCCTCCGCCAGTAATTTATAGCGGCGCTCCATTTCCTGCACGACCCAGCTCAAGCCGCGCGCAGCCGACTTGGGGTCGGTAATCACCGGGCGCAGCAGGTGCGGAATGCCGTCATAGGTTTGAAACTCCAGCATTTTCGGGTCGATGAGCAGCAGCTTGACCTCGTTCGGCTTGGCCGAGAGCAGGATGCTGATCAGCATCGTATTCAGGCTGACGCTCTTGCCTGCGCCGGTGGCACCGGCAACGAGCAGATGCGGCATGGTTTTGAGATCGGCAGTGACGGGAGCGCCGAAAATGTCCTTCCCGAGCGCTAGCGTCAGCTTGGACCGCGCCCTGGTGAACGCATCGCTGGTGGCAACCTCCTTCATCGACACGGTTTCACGCTGCGCGTTGGGGACCTCAATCCCGACAACCGATTTGCCGGGGATGGGCGCGACGATGCGCAAACTGATGGCTTTCATGGCCAGCGCCAAGTCGTCGGCCAGATTGACGATTCTGGCGACTTTGGTGCCCGGCGCCGGCTCGAATTCATACATCGTCACTACCGGCCCGGGACGCACTTCGGTCACCCGCCCTTCGATGCCGAAACTCAACAACGCTTTGGACAGGATGTCGGATTGGATTTTGAGTTCGTCATCGGTGATGCGGGCAAGCACCCCGGAGGGGTCGGTCAACAACTCGTCCGCATCCGGTAAGCGATAGTCGCCGGTGTCTTCCAGCTTGTTGATGACCGACACTTCCGACTCTGGCTCCGCAACCTCCACCGGTTCGGGCAATACCACGGTCGGCGGCGGCACAACTGCCGCTTCGGCCACGACGGGCTCCTCGGAATGTGGAAGGGCTTCTTCGATGACTGCCCGGATGGACTTTGTTCGCCTCGGCTTGGACGGTTTCGGTGTTTCCGCCTCCGCCTCCTCCACCTCTGCGGTCGGCCGTGGCAGGAGCGCCTTGATGCCGCCCAGTACGTTTCGTCCCCATAGAGGAGCTTGCACGGCCAATTGTGCGAGCGACAGCGGGGCGGTAAAGAGCATCGCGACCAGAAATCCGCTGAAGATGAGAATATGTGCACCGGTATTGGCAAAATACGCCCGCAGGCCCTCCGCCAGCAGTTGACCGAACAGGCCGCCCGCCTGGCCGCGAAAGACCATCCCGCTGGAAATGGTTGGGACTGCAGTCACCTCAAGATGGAGCAGGCCGCTCAAAAAGAACAACGCCGCCAGTGAGGCGCCGGCATTGCGCAGTCTGATCGACAAGTCGCTCTGGGTGAAACAGCGCGCGCCGAGCAGGCCGAGCAGAATGGGAAACAGATAGGCCGCGCCGCCGATCAAGGAAAACAGCAGTGAAGAAAAGACTGCGCCGACCGAGCCGATCAGATTGTGCGTGGGAGGGGTCACCGTGGCACTCGATGTGGCCACGACCTTCGGCTCTCCGGGAACGAAGGACAACAGACTCAACAGCGTGAGAAGGCTCAGCGCCAATAGGACCACGCCGATGACTTCGCGCTTGAGATGGGAAGGGGGAGCACTGGGGCGGCGGGGCTCGCCCCGCTTGGCCGAACTGGTTACGCCCATGCGTCGGATGCTAACACAGGGGGTACGTCAATTCAAACGATCGAAGTGTCGGTGTCATGGCATCACGACATGTTGCGACACGCCAGCCGTCGAGCCAGTTCCATCAACTGCTCGATCGTCAGGGTCTCTGCGCGCACGGTCGGAACCAGCCTCATGGCATCGACGAACTCTGCCACGATCGGAGCTTCGTACCCTTCGTCGCGCAATGAGTTCACCAGAGTCTTCCGGCGATGAGCGAATGCCGCCTTTACCACGGCGGCGAAGCCCGACTCCTCCTGCGGCAAGAGTACCGATCTCGGTCTCGGACGCACCACCACCACCGCCGAACCGACGTCGGGCCGCGGACGGAAGCAGTTGGCCGAGACCTTGAAGGCCTTCGTGACCTCGGCGGCATACTGCGTCATGACCGACAACACGCCGTACTCGGCAGTGCCGGCCTTCGCAACGAGGCGGTCAGCGACTTCATTTTGCAACATCAGCACCAGGCGCGCGAAGCGCCGGCGATGTTCGAGAAATTTGAACAGCAGCGGGGTCGAAATATAGTACGGGAGGTTCGCGACCACGATGGAGCCGGCCGGCATGCCTTCGAACGAATGGGTCAGCGCGTCGGCACAAATCAGCTCGACGTTCTTCCAGTCGGCTCGTTGCGTTTGGAGCAGCCTGTGAAGTTCCGGATCAATTTCGATCGCGACGACCCGGCGCACCGCATGGGACAGCGCGTCCGTCAAGACGCCCCGGCCCGGGCCGATTTCGAGAACCGCGTCGTCGGGGTTCAATTCAGCCGCCGCGACGATTTTTCGAACAATGTTCTGATCGATCAGAAAGTTCTGGCCAAGGCGCTTGTTTGCCGGGGGAAAGAGCGGATGCGGCACCTATGAGCCTCCGGTGGGTGGAAGCGGACGGGCTTTGAAAATCTGCTGCCCTAAGGTCTTGAGCGGAACCCGAAAACAGTCGACGAGATCGGTGAACTCTTCGACAAGATCGTTGGTGAACACCATGCCCGGTTGCAGCCGGGCGAACTCCTGCGCCTCTTTCTCGCCGACCGATTCGGTCAGCAAGGCGATCGTCCGGACGCGCCATTTGGCGAGCCGCTCGGTGCCGGACACCGTGTTCAGCGATCCTTCCATCGTGTCCTGATAAATCACATCCAATTCCTTGAGTTGCTGCTGAATCATCACGAGCGCTTTGTTCGAGTCAATTCCCATGGTGCGGAGTTCTCCTATCGTGTGGCGTGGGACGCCCGCTTTTGTGCGAGCCTGGCAGCAAGTGCGACCGCTTCGATGAGACTCCCGGGATCGGCCACACCCTTGCCGACAATATCGAAGGCGGTGCCGTGATCGACCGAAGTCCGGATGATCGGCAGCCCGACCGTCAGGTTGACGCAGCTGCCGAACGCGACCATTTTCAAAGGAATCAACCCTTGATCGTGATAGAGCGCCACAACCGCGTCGTACTCGCCTCGTGCGGCCTTTCCGAACAGCGTATCGGCGGGCATTGGATTGCTCGCCAGAATGCCCCCGGCTTGAGCGGCCCGCGCCGCTGGTGCGATCACGCGTGCCTCTTCGTCGCCGAAGAGTCCTTGCTCGCCGGCGTGCGGATTGAGTGCAGCGATGCCGATGCGGGGCTTTTTTACGCCGAAGAGCGTCGTCATGGCCAGATGCGCCAGGCGGATCCCCTTTTCGATTTTGGGTTGCGTCAACTGCGACGGCAATTCCTTGATCGCAACGTGCGTGGTGACAAACATGATCTTGAGCGGACCGCCAATGATCATCATGCCCGATTCCTGCGCCTGCGTCAGGTCGGCCAACAGTTCCGTATGACCGGGGTAATGACACCCCGCCATGTTGATGGCCTCTTTATTGATGGGCCCGGTGACGATTCCGTCGATACAGCCTGTTTGCGCGAGATGCACGGCTTTTTTGATGAAGGCCACGGATGCCGCGCCGGTTTCAGGCGCGACGAAGCCCGGCCGGAAGGGCGCCAGCGGATGCTCGAGAGGATCCAAGACAGCGATCTCTCCCGCACGGCGTGCGCCTGGTTCATGCCCCTCAACCTTCCGGACAGCGACCTTGAGCTTGAGCTTCTTCACCGTCTGCTGCATGACATCGTACGCGCCGATGACCAGCGGCGAACAGACGCGCCGGAGCGCCGGTTTTGAAAGTGCTTTGGCAATGACTTCGGGTCCGATGCCGGCCGGATCGCCCATCGTGATGCCGAGCCACGGCAGCTGCTTTCGTGTGCCTGATTGCGATTTCACCGGTTCACCAGCCGTATAAGTAGACCGCGTATCCTATATAAAGGACCGCGCCGATCGTGAGCAACCAGGGCCGCCATTGACCGGACCAGGCGGCTTGCAGGAGCAGGCTTCCCGTTGCCATCACCGCCAGGACCATGGTCAGAAGCGCCGATGGGGCGAGCGACCATTCTGTCCCGATCAGCCCTACGGACACAGGGACGGTTCCTTGGAAGACCATCGCGCCTGTCACGTTCCCGACAGCCAGCCGGTCCTTCTTTTGATAGAGCCAGAGAAAGCTGTTGGACATCTCCGGCAGTTCGGTCGCGAGGGGCGCAATCAGAAGCGCCAGGATCAACGGAGAGATCGACAACAGATGCGCCGTCGATTCAGCCGCGGTGACGAACAAGTGGGCACCAAGTGCGAGGCCCCCCAAGCCGGTCAAGGCCTGCACCGCGATCATGGCATAGGAGGGCTCGGGCGACTGTTTGGAAAAAAACAACGGACCCAGCTCAGTCGGTTCGCCCGACGCGTCGTCGCTGAACTTGAGCTTGACGTAATACCCGTACAGACTCAGCAAGCCGATGGCTGCCGCCACGTGCAGCGCGGGAGACGGGACGAAGGCGCAGGCCATCGCCACCGTGTAGGCCAGCGCAAAACACGACAGATCGATCGTGATGTCCTTGTAGTTGAGACGAAAGGCAGGGCCGCGCTTCCCCAGCCGCGCATAGACCACCAGCAGCAGGGCGAGCATCGGAACCACGAGCGTGCTGAGCATGAAGGGGGCGCCGAGAATCGCACCCAATCCGACCTCGGTTTCCTGGCGGCTGGCACCGAAAAAGATGGCGACGATGGGAATCGAAGTTTCCGGAAGCGTCGTGCCGATGGCCGCCAGCACGCTGCCGACGGCGCCCTCGGACAGGTTCAAGCGCTTCCCCAGCCATTCGATTGCGTTGGTGAAGAGCGCGCAGGCACCCAACGTCACGACCACCGACGCGGCGAACAACAAGACGTAGCCAAGCAGCGTCACAACCGACCCTTGGCGGCGCGGCGAGTTTTCGAATAGGCCAGAGCCGCTTCCTCCAGCACCGCCTTGACCGGCCGTCCTGTGCGCTCGGCGATCCGCTTGCAGTCAAGATATTCCGGTGCGGCCTTCGTGTTTGTAGAGTCGACGGCTGCAATCTTGATCCTGACCGTCCCGCCACGGATTTTCACGGACGCGAATCGCCGCGGAAGAATGTGCCGCGCGATTTCCTGCACGCGGACGCCGAGCGCCGTTGTTTCTTCGAACAGCACGTCTAGCACGGGGTTGACGCCGTCCGGCGCCACGAGAGAGGTCAGCACAATGGCGGGACGGCCGCGCTTCATGATCACGGGAGTCAGTGTGACGTCCAGCGCTCCCGCTTTGAAGAGGCGTTCCATGATGAGTTCGTAGGTTTGCGGATTGACATCGTCGAGATTGGTTTCGATCTGCACGATGGTATCCCGCGCCCGTCCGTCGGCAGCGCCTCCGGACGACACAAAGACACGAAGCACGTTCGGCCATCCCTCCGGATTGGCGTCTCCCGCACCATATCCGACGGCGGCAGGGGTGATCAGCGGCATGGGTCCGAATTCCGAGGTCAGCGTTCTCAGCAGTGCAAGCCCGGTCGGCGTCGCGAGTTCACGCGAAGGGCCGGCGCTGTAGACCGGTACCTGCTTGGCAAGCATCGCCACGGCAGGGCCAGGCGCAGGCAAGACACCGTGCGCGGACTGTATCGTCCCGCTTCCCACATTGACCGGCGAAGCCGTGACCCGGCTCACGTCGAGCAGTTCACAACAGACCAGCCCGCCGACGATATCGACGAACGAATCCAACACACCGACTTCATGAAAATGCACATGGTCTTTCGCAACATGATGCGCGTGGCCTTCTGCCTCCGCCAGTCGCTCGAAGACCGCCCGGCTTTGTTCCCGCACTCGCGGTGAGAGCCGACTGGACGACAGCGCGGTCCGGATGCGGCCGAGCGACCAGGGACGGCGGTGATTCGGTGTGGTGAGGACGTCGATTTTGGTGGCCCAAATCGCTCCTCGCTGTACCCGACGCTTCCGGAGCTTGAAGCCTCGCACCCCGAGCCGTTGCAGTCCTCTGATCAGCCCTGCAAACGGCGCCCCCGCATCGACCAGCGCGCCCAAGGTCATGTCGCCGCTGATGCCGGAAAAGCAATCGAAGTGTAGATGCACGCCCACGATGATCCTTCCTGTGGCCTGTAAAGCCGCGCCATCTTACCCAACGGTGCTGTGAACGGCAATCACAGCGCCTCCGCATTGACAGGGTTCATACACTGTGTTATCCCACTGCGGCACATCGGCTCCTCCTGCCTCCCGGTAACCTGAAGGCTGCAAACGACACGACTCATGCTGGGCACCACGCCGGACACTGCAATGCGACCGACCTGCTTGCGGCTCACCGCCGCCTTCCTGGTCTGGACGATCGCCGGGGCACTGCTCATCATGTCTCCCGGCGCCGCTTCGGCAAAATCGAAGCCGGCCAAGGCCCCTCGTCCTGAACCGGAACTCAAGGTTCTGGAGTTGAAGATCAGCCCGAATCCTTACAGGGTTTCGGCGGGGGCTTTGGAGTTTTCGGCAATCGTGCAACTGCCCAAAGAACTGGATGGCGCAACGATTCTCGAAGTGTCCTCACTGGTCACGTCCCCCTCCAAAACATCCATCCGCTTCCTGTCGCAGCGCAAGCCATTGGAATCGCCGGCGGCCACGCCGATCAGCACAGAACCGCCCAAGGTGTCCGTCGTCTTGACGTGGGATGGCATGGATCACACCAAAGTTCCCGCCGAAGCGGGAACCTATCATTTCGAACTGCGGGCCAAGCTGCTGTCCAACGGTGAGAAGGGCCCGCGCACCCTCATGGTCTCCTGGCCGAAACGGGGAACCCTGGAAGTGCGGTAGACGAGCGCCCGTCGCTGGGCAGGAAACGGGGATCTACCGTGAACGGAAGGCTTCCGATCGTTCGCCCAGCATGTTGATTCGGTGGGCCATGCACCCGGCACCGAATCCGTTGTCGATGTTCATCACGCCGACGCCGGCCGCACAGGAGTTCAGCATGGTCAGAAGCGCGGCCAATCCATTAAAGCTCGCCCCATAACCGCGGCTCGTCGGCACAGCGACGACGGGACAATCCACCAATCCTCCGACGACACTCGGCAGCACGCCGTCCATGCCGGCAACCACCACGATCACACGGGCGTCCGTGAGCTGCTCATGCCGTCCCAACAGGCGGTGGATGCCAGCGACACCCACATCGTAGAGGGTCTCCACACAGCTCCCCATGACTTCCGCCGTAATCCGCGCTTCCTCCGCCACCGGGACATCGGACGTTCCCGCGGTGATGACGAGCACGCGACCCTGAAGCCGTCGCTTGGGATCGCGAACGGACACGAGACGGGCCGATTCATGATAGACAGCCCGCCGGTCGATGCGTTTGATCAGCGCCGCGACCTGCGCGGTCGCCCGTGTGGCCAGGAAGGGCCGATGATGCTTCAGCAGCGAGGCCGCGATGCCCCGAATCTGCAGCGGCGACTTGCCTTCGCACAGAATGACTTCCGGAAAACCCTGTCGGATCGAGCGGTGATGATCGAGAGACGCAAAGCCGAGGTCCTCGAATGGCAGCGCACGAAGCTGTTTTAATGCCGCATCGATGCTGGTTTTCCCACGACGCACATCGCTGAGCAGACGCTCGAGGCGTTCACGATTCATGTCCGGCTCTTTTCCGGTTTGGCAACCCGTTCCATCAGGTCGCTGACGGCTTTGCGGCAGGATTTCCCTTCAAACAGCACGGCATTGACCTCTCGGACGATCGGCATTTCCACGCCATGCCGCACCGCCAGGCCGGCAGCCGCCCGGCTGGTACGCACACCCTCTGCCACCGCCTGCATGCCTCCCAGGATCGCGTCCAGCTTCTCGCCTTGTCCGAGGCGAACGCCGACGTGATGGTTGCGGCTCAGGGCGCCCGTGCAGGTCAGCACGAGATCGCCGACGCCCGACAGACCATAGAAGGTTCTTGGATCAGCGCCCATCGCCAGGCCGAGACGCACCATCTCGGCGAGTCCTCTCGTAATCATGGCAGCGCGCGTATTGTGGCCGAGACCCAGGCCGTCGACCACGCCGGCCGCCAACGCCATGACATTCTTCAGCGCTCCCCCCAATTGAACGCCAATGACGTCGCTGTCCGCATAGATGCGAAGCGTTGGCGTCATGAAGGCCGTCTGGAAGGTCTCGACCAACGTCGCGTTGGCTCCCGCCAGACACAGCGCTGTGGGCTGTCCTTGACTGACCTCCATCGCAAAGCTGGGGCCCGACAGCACCATGAGGCTGTCATGCAGGGCCGGGGGCAGCACATCGGCGAGGACCTGCGTCATGAGTTTGAAGGTGTCTTCCTCGACACCTTTAGTGGCGCTGACAACGGGCACGGGCCGCGAGAGCAAGGGCGCGAGCTGCTGCAGCACCAGACGTGCCACGTGCGACGGCACGACGAACAGGATCCCGTCACAGGATTCCACCGCCTCCGCCAGAACGTTGGTGACGTTCAAAGAAGGAGGGAGCATCACGCCGGGAAGAAAGAGCTGATTTTCACGCTTCGAGCCAACCGAGTCGAGCACTTCCCGCTCGTAGGCCCACAGCATGATCGACAGTCCTTTTTCCGCAAGGTGCTTGGCAAGAGCAGTGCCCCAGGCTCCGGCTCCTATCACGGCAATTCGTTGAATGGGCGACATCGTTCAGGATGGAGTGGATGGTATCGGGATTGTCTGCGTCCTCTCGAGCGGGCGGATTATAGGTAGGCCCACTTTCCTCTGTCAACGAAGCGCGCTGTCCACGCACTGTACAAGACCGACTGGTCCAGGCAACAGGCCCGCACACCCAGTGCGAGGAACCCCCGATTTCAGCGGGCTTTTCACGTTGCCCCCTGGCACATCGCTTGCTCAGCCTCCTCAGGATTTCACAAATTGCTTCGTACCGGCACGATGGACCGATAGGATACTGCCGACACAGGGTGAGAGGGAGAGAGTCATGCGCACCGCAGGAACGAATCTGAAAACCTTGAAGGCTAGCCTGCTTACGGTCACGTCGTTGCTGATTCTGTGTCCGTCGACGACGAAGGCGGAAAACTATATTGCAGGACAGTTTGGTGTAACTTTGCCATCCATAAGCAAGGGACTCTCGAACCAAGAATTGACTTCCTCCAGCGTGAGCGGCCCCGGCGGAACTGTAACGTTCCCTTCTGGAACCGAAGTCTCTGATCAATCTCTGAAGAGTTCTTTCATGTTTGGCGCGAAGTTGGGACATTTCTTTTCCCGTTATAAATGGTTGGGCATAGAGGCTGAGGTGTTCAGCACAACGCCTCACATCAAGCAGCAGCCGGTTACTTTGACGTCGCCAAGCCCAGTGATCCTCACGCCATCCGGAGGTGGGCCACCCCAAAATCTAGGGAACCAGTTTTCGACTGCAGGCGATTTTCCTGGCGCTCATTTCCGTGTGATCACCTTGGCCCCCCTGAATTTCGTCTTTCGATATCCGGGAAATCGACTGCAGCCGTATGTTGCCGTTGGACCAGGTATTTTCTTTGGCCGAATCTCTACTTCGGTCACGACCGGTCCAGACTCACAGTCCAGCACTGCGCTCGGACTCAATACGCAACTGGGCCTTCGCTATCGCATCACCCGGCATATCTCAATGTTCGGTGAGTGGAAATACAATTATGCTAGATTTAATTTTAAGGAGAACGAGAACTTCTTCGGAGTCAAATCCACATATGGTATGAACCACTTCGCCTTCGGTCTGGCCTACCATTTCTAGATGCCTGTCGGTCTCCTCCCCTAGAAAACAATCTCCAGTTCCGTGTAGCCTGGTCGGGGTATGAAGCCCTGTCCCAATTGCCGCCGCGAGCTGCCTGAGATCTATCGCTACTGCACGCAATGCGGCACTGCCCTTGACGGTGCGGCCCCTGACAACGTCAAACCTGTCCTCTCCGCCGAAGCGCTCAATCTTCAGGTGCTCTACGGCATGGTGGCCCTCCTCGTTCTCGCTCTGCTGTTTCCTCCCTGGGAGACACCGGCGACGCAGACGCCGGAATTCCTGGGTCTGCATTTTATCCTTGCCCCTCCGACGCCGGAGGCCGTGGTCAGCCGCCTGCTGATGACCATTGAGCTGGTAACGATTGCCATCGCGGGCCTCTATGGCGCATTCCTCTTCAGGCAGCGGTGAGGACCGGAGATCCGGGGGACGGAACCTACACGCAGGAAGGAACGCTTAATCGAGCGCCAGGGTGAGGCATTTCGCAGAACCGCCCGATTTCATGAACTCGTCCAATGGCACCGCGTGCGTCTGATAGCCGCGGTGATTCAGCCGCGTCATGGTCTCAGGACAGCCGGATGGCAGCACGACATGCTTGCCGACGCACACTGCGTTGCAGGCGAATTTGAGCGCTTCCGGCTCAGTCACGGCCAGCCGACGACCTGCCGGAATTCGTTCGGCAATGGTCGCTTGCGCATAGCGGTCGAACGCCGGCGGATAGTACAGCAGTTCACCGCCGCTGAGCGGACAGAAGCAGGTATCGAGGTGATAGAACCGGCCGTCGACCAGCTCCACCGGCAGGATCTCCCGTTCGAACATCTCGCTGAGAATCGGAAAGGCGCGGATCTCGGATCGTTGCCTATAGCCGCCGAACCAACCGTCCGGGAACCCCAGAAGATCTCCGGCGCCTTCGAAATACAGATCGGCCTCGAGCGTCATGATCTCGTAGCCATGATCCCGAAACCAACCTTCGAAATGTGCCTCCTCACGCTGCCGCTCCGGGTGACGGAACCGGCTGGCAACGGCCTTGCGTCCGATCACGATGCCGGCGTTCGCGGTGAACACCAGGTCAGGAAGTCCCGAAACTGGCGTCATCCGCTCGAGCACGGCACCTACGTCCCGTTCTAGCACCTCCATCAGCCGGTGCCATTGCCGTACAGCCAGCTCGGGGTCCACGACGTTAGACCGTCGCATCCAGGGATTGATTTCATAATCGATACGGAAATAGTCGGGCGGGCAGACCAGTAGCCGGCTCATCCCTTCCACCCCAGCTCTCTCGCGACATCGCGCAAGAACGAGGCGGCATCCATGACGAGCCCTACCGCTTGAAAGCTGCCGCGATCCGCAAGCTTCGTGGGCACGGCAGGATTGACATCGACGCACACGGTCGGGATCGTCGCCGGCAGCAAATTCCCGGTGGCGACCGCATGGAGCGTCGATGCCACCAGCAGCGCCAACCCGACCCCCGGAATGGCCGCGCGCATCGCGCGCTGGGCGGCGACCGAATCGGTGATGACGCCGGGCAGCGGCCCGTCGTCTCGAATCGTCCCTGCCATCACGACGTGGACGCCGCGCCTGACGCAGGACGCCATGATGCCCGCCTTGATGATCCCGGTCTGGACGGATTTCTCAATGCTGCCGATTCCGCGCACCCGGTTGATGGTGCGGAGATGATGCTCATGGCCGTGAGGCACCACTCTCCCCGCCGAAAATCCATAGCCCAAGGAGGTGCCATACAGGTCCGCTTCCATGTCGTGGGCGGCCAGGGCATTTCCGCAGAACAGGACATGGACGAATCCCTCGTCGATGAGCCAGGTCAGGGCATCGCGGCCTCCCGCATGGATGACGGCCGGACCTCCGGCGACCAGCACTTTGTGGCCGGATTTGCCGGACCGGTGGCCCTCGCGCAGCGACTGCATTCGTTTGGCCACGTCGGCGATGATGTGACCGTGAGGCCGCTCGGCCGAGACCTGCGATTCCATGAAGCTGAAGACGTCGCGCTCCTGAGGCCGTTGAAGCGGCGCCACCCGAATGCCGCCCCGTCCGATCACCACCGGATCGCCACGCATGACATCTGCCATCGGCGTCGCGCGCACCCGTGACGTCTTCTGATCCGCGACAATGCCGAGATCCATTTCGATGCCATCCACCTCGATCCACTGCCCCGCAAGCCTGACCTGTGTGGGCAAATGCGTGGTAGCGTAAAAGTCCTCGGGGAACACGCCGTCGGCAGGTGCAGGTTGCAACTGGCAGTCCGATTCGCCTTCTACCGAGGCGCCATGCGGTTGAATGGCCCGGAGGATGTCCGAGAGGAGCTTCGTGGAGTCGGCACGGACCAGAATGCGCGCCCTGGAAGGTTCGTTGCGAGTTTTTCCGATCGCCACCTCTTGGAGATCGAACGTCCCGCCCATCATGAGGATGGTGTCCAGAACCTTCGCCAGGATCAGCGAATCGATGATGTGCCCGGTCAGCACGACAGTTTCTTGGGCAGCGGCCATCCGAAGACTCCCTTGCCTAGATTTTATCACGCGGCGGAGCTCACCCGGCCGGGGGCGATTTCATCAGTTCACGCAGCACGCTCGTCGCATAGGCACCCGGCGGAAGGCTGAAGGCCAGGGTGAGCACGGTTCCCTGGAGCGACCATTCCAAGTCGGCCAAGGGGACACGAAGCGAACGACGTTCCCCCCGAAAACCGCAGGCTTTGGCCGCCTCGATGAGGCTCGCCGGCGTCGCACCCTCCTCGGCGACGACTGCCTGCTCGATCTCGCCGGGTTCACCGCTGGCCCAGGACACCCTCGAACCGAACAAAATCCCGGTGGGACTGATCTCAAACCGATCGGCGCGGCCCTGCTCCAGGGCGGCATCCTCGACGGGGAAGCAGGCGCCATTGTCCATTTTCATGGCCCAATCGCCGGGGAGCACTCGATCGATCCGGTCAATTCGACGCGCCAGAATATGATTGAAGAGATACGATTGGAAGGTATTCAGGAACCACATGCGTTTGGCGCGGCTCATCGTGTCCCGTTTGGAGGCGTCAGCCAGCAGCGCGGCACCGATTCGATAGTTGTCTCCCCGCTTGCCTTGTCGCTGCGGGCCGAAATAATTCGGAACGCCTCGCCGCGAGAGATCCTGAAGCACCGACGTCGCAACTCCCTGGGCCTCCGCACTCACGTCCCGGACGACCAATCGGAAGCGGTTGCCCGCATGATGTCCCGGTCTCAATCGATTGCGATGGCGTCCCAACACTTCCACGGCGAGGATCTGTTCGTCCGGTTTCAATCGGGACACGCGCTCCTCCGTGACCCCGTGAAGAGACACGAGCTGCGTCGTGACGGCTCTGGCATCCTTGAGGCCGGCCGTACCGATGCCCTGCATTTTGACGCCGACCGTCGAAGAGATCCGGCGAACCAGATCGGGCGTGGACAGCAGTCGCTTGGTAACTCTGATGTACAGGTGTTCCCCTTGACCACAGGGTAGATAGAGCGGGCGCTCGTCCACCTGAAAATCCTCAGGTTCCGACCGGATACGCCCGCCGATCCCCGGCAGGGCGCCTGTCAAATACGGCTGTTCGATCGATGATCGGTGTTCCATATCGTCCATGGTATACTCGAAATGATGGGTACGTCCTCGACGATACCGACGACCGCACTTGCCGTTCTGTTGTCCGCCTCTCTCGCGGGAGAAGCCCGGAGCGCACTCATCGCCGACAACGGCGTTTTCCCGACCTTCACCCGCCACATCGCCAAGCAAGTGGGAATCGACAAAGAAGCCTTCGCCGAGGCGAGCACCTGCCTTTCATGGTTCTATAAAGGGGCGAAGAAGCCACCCCCGGCGGCTGCGGAAGGCATCGCCTGGCACGAGCCGGTTTTCCTGCAACCGGAGCTCGACTGTCCCCGCCAATATCCAGGTGGTATGGACACGGCACGGGATGACTTCGCGAAGAAACAAGCCTTGCTGTCCGTGAGTCTGACCGTCTACGAATTCGCGTTGGTCGCGGACCATAACGACGACCAGCAATACAATGCCGCCGAGCTCCGGGATTTATTCCATTCGCTATCGTTGCAGTATGATGCCGCGACTCCCCCGCGTGCGGCGGGGGCGACATTGACCGCCCGTTTCGACCAGTGGTACCGGACCAGAGACCTCGAAGAAGTCATGAAGGGCATGAGTACGCTGTATGACCAGGGATATCGCATGACGGCTCATGATCGGGCCGAACTTGATCGGGTCATGAAATGATCAGACGCATGGCCTCCTGGCCCGACCGGGTCCGCACGTACATCGGACATAGCCTCAGTGAACCGTTCTATCGTTTTTTCCGTCTCTTTCCCCATTGGGAAGTCGGTCTGGACCACCATGAGATCACCCATTTATATCAGGTATACAGACCGCTTGCCGGCCGCCGTGCCGTTCACCTCACTGACCTTCATGTCGACCGGCACCAGCCGCGGCACGACGAGGTCGTGCGCGCCGTCCGCGATCTGCGCCCGGATTGGATCTTCATTACCGGAGATTTGCTGAACGTTCCGGAGGGAGTGCCGCCTCTCTTTCAGTTCCTGGCGCGCTTACGAGAGATTGCCCCGGTGTTCATCACACTGGGCAACCATGACCACTACAGTGGTGTGCCGCTCTCGGAGTATGCCGAGCTTGCGGACCGTCACAAGATCACTCTCCTCATCAATCAGAGCACCTTCCTCACTGTCGGCACTGGCGAGCTCGCCATTGTCGGGGTCGATGATCCCTCGCTCCACCGTGCCGACCTGCGGTGCATTCCGCCGCCCTCGCAACAGCGTTTTACGCTCCTCTTGGCCCATGCGCCCAACATCCTCGACATGCTGGACGACCAGCATTCCGTCGACTTGATTTTGTGCGGTCACAGCCATGGCGGGCAATGGCAGATCCCCGGCGTGCCGACCTTCTGGCTGCCACCGGGCTGTCGCGGACGAATCGCCGGCCGGCATCACAACGCTCGTCACCGATTGTATGTGAACCGCGGTCTCGGCTGGTCCTTCCTGCCGTTTCGATGGAACTGCCGCCCCGAAATCGCCCTCCTCACCTGGACCGAGTCTCAAGACGCTGCCGCGTAGTGCTCTCTTCTCTTTCCTCTCTTATCAGACTGATGTGCGCCACGCAGAGTGGAGAGCCGCGCCAAGACGCGGCTTTCACCAAGCACGCGCAGCGTAAGACCGCTTCAAATTTGATGCTCCTGACTTCGCGCTCTCTCGGGCGTAGGGCTGGTTGATCTCCTACCCATCTTTTACACGCCCATTCGCTCCAATGCTTCTTTCGCCCGGCTCCGCACCGTCTGATCCCAATCATCCTTCATCACCGTCATCAAACGCTCTTTGGTCTCCACGGCACGGAGCCGTCCGAGTGCAAGCGCTGCGCAGGACCGGACATAGGCATGATCATCCTCGAGGGCTTTGACAAGGAGCGGGACCACGCTCTGATCCTGTAAGACGCCGAGGTGGCTCGCCGCCATGCCACGGGTGCGATGCTGTTTGTCGCCGACCGCCCGCTGCAACGTGCTCCCAAACAACTCTTTGAACGCCGGCACGACGGATTCGAGCCCGTCCAGGCGATAGTCGTTGACCTCGATCAACGCAAACGCCGTCTCCAGTTTCTTTTCCTGAGAGGTTTCCCGCGCAAAACGCGCCAACAGTGCCGAACGCCGCCGCCGGCGCTGTTTTCGAGCTCGGATGGCCCGGACGATTACCCCGACGACGACCAAGCAGACCGCCGCCATTAGCGCGATCGGAATCCCTTGGTCGATCACATAATCCTGTGTCTCGAGCGACAGGCGTTTCCAGACCCACACGGCCGTGATGATGGTTCCAAGCAGCACGGCAATCGCCGTGAGATTGGCCTGCCCCGATGTCCAGCGCGTCATAGGGTCGGCATCATAGGAGGCCGTGACCATGGCGTCAACGACGGCGCCGGCTTGACGCTCATTTCCCATTCGCTCTATTCTCCAATCTCTGAATGGAACTGCCGCATCTCAAAGACGATCCTCATCTCAAAGTGCTCCGTCCCCTCGTCGAAGCCTACCTGGCGTTTTCCCGCATCGACAACCGCCATATCCGTTCATTGCGGCTGACGCCGTCGCAATTCGACGTCATCGTCACCCTCGGAGACACGACCGGCCTGACCTGCTCGCAATTGTCGTCACAGACCCTGGTCACAAAGGGCACCTTGACCGGGGTGCTCGATCGACTCGCGAGAAAGGGGCTGATCCGGCGAGAATCCGTCACCGGCGACAAACGGCGCACGAAGATCAGGCTGACGGGAAAAGGGCATGCGTTGTTTCAGAAAGTATTCACCGCGCACATTGCCTTCATCCGGCCGTTTTTCGAGCGGGCGCTGTCGCACCAGGAAGTCGAAACCGCCAGACACTTACTGATCCGGATGCGGGACAGCTTTCAGGCCAGGGAGAACGGCCAAGGCTGAGATTGTGCCTGACGGGCCGGCCTCGACCGATCTGAGGAACGACACGACATGCGTCTCACCATTCTAGGATCCGGCACGAATCTTCATCCGACGAGGGCCGCCGCCGGGTATCTTGTGCGCACTGACCAGGTGATGCTGCTGGACTTCGGGCCGAGGACGCTGGCGAATCTCCTCAAGACCGGTGTGAACCGGCACCGGATCACCCACATCCTGTTTTCGCACTATCACGCGGATCACTTTTCGGATTTCGTGACCTATCTGTTCGACGAGATCATCTTCACCAGATATGAGGGCGGGGTTCGGCCGCCGTTGACCGTCATGGGACCGCGGGGCACGGGCCGGCTGTTTCGCACAATGTTCGGGATGCTGCCCGGATTTGACCGCCCGCCGTTTCCGGTGCGTTACCGCGACCTGGGGGATCGTCCTGTGCGCATCGGAGACACCAAAATCATTCCGTCGGCCGTGCTCCATACGCCGGGATTACCCTGCCTGGGCTATCGAATCGAGTATAGAGGCAACGCCCTGGCCTATTCCGGGGATTCGCAGTACTGCGTCCCGCTAGTGCGGCTGTGCGGCGACGCCGATCTGGCCATCCTGGATTGTTCCTTTCCCGCCAGCCGGCCGAACTCCGTTCACCTGCACGCAGGCCAGTGCGGCCAGGTGGCCCGGGAAGCGGGCGTGGGCAAACTCATGCTTTCGCATTTTTATCCGATTGCTGATCGGTATGACGTCAAAGCGCAGGCGGGAGAAGCGTTCGGCGGACCGATTATGAAAGCCAGAGATCTACTGCAAATCAAGATGTAAAGGCCCGCAGGGCGTTCGCCCTACAATCCGCCTTCCTTGATTTCACAGCCAAGAATTTCCATGAACTTCGTGAGCCGGACCTGGCGGAGAGGATCGTCCAGCTTGGCATAAATCGCGAGAAGGTTCTTGATCATCCGCGAGAGGATCGCACGCACGGCGCTGTGCTGGAGATATCGCTCGTCGAACCCGTAGCCCGCTTCCGTCAAAAAGCGCTGGCAGTTTTTCTCGGTGAGCAGGGCCCCGCCGTTGAAGCAATCGATGAAGATCTTATACCGGTCCGATTCATATTTGACCAGGAAATGTCCGGGCATGCCGATCCCGTGCACGGGCAACCGCAGCCGTTTGCCGATCAGCAGATAGACGATGGATAAACTGATCGGAATTCCCGTACGCCGGTCGATGACACGATTCAGATACGTGTTCTCGAGTTCGTAGTAATTCTTGGTATTGCCCTTGAACCCCTGTTCCGTGAACAAATACCGGTTCAGGGTCTTGACGGTTTCCTCGCCAGACGCGCGCGGCCCGATGCGGTCCCGCACCTCCTGCGCCATCTCATCGAGCTGACGGGTATACCCGGCTACATCAAGCGACGGGTAGGCATAGCGCGCGATCAAAAAGGCGCAGAGCTCGAGATCCATGCGATCGTCCGGCAGGGCCGCCTGCGCGATCAATTCGTCTTCAAGCTTGCCGCCGCGGATCTCTTCAAGGACCGAAGCGATGCGCTCCGCCATTTCCGGCTGTTCAATTTCAGCTTCCTGGAGCAGGGGGACTGCGGAGGGGCCAATATCGATCAATCTGCCGCTGATCGTCTGAACAATTTTTTCGTCCTCGTCGGCGAGGAGCCGGATCAGGGCGCGGATTTGGCTTTCTGGAATAACCATCCTGCTCCCTTCTTACCAGCCCGTCCGCATGACGGTCAATGTGCTCGGAGGTTAGCCCATGGCCCGCCTGAACGCCTTCGCGCCGCCGTACAAACACAGCGCGTCGAACACGACCATCACCACCACGACCATCGCCACATGCGGCAAGGCCTCGCTCCAACTCGACAGGATCAACGGCCGTACCGCATCGATGGCCCACGTCATCGGATTGAATTTTGCCAACAGGCTCATCCAGCCGGGCATGGCGGTCAACGGCACCAATGCTGAGCTCAAGAATATCATTGGAAGCGAAAGAAAGCCGAGCACGGAGAAGAAATCGCCATGACTCTTGACGGAAAACGCCATGGCCATTGAAATCGCGGTCAATCCTACACCGAACATCATGCCGATCAGGAGGATCGCCGCGATGCCGAGCAGCCCGGTGGCCGGATGTACGCCGAAGAGAAAGGCCACTCCCAAAATCACCAACACTTGGAGGGAGGTAATGGTCATGACAAAGATGAACCGGCTTAAAATGACGGACGTCCGATGGATCGGCGTGGACATGAGCCGTTCCAAAAAGCCGTTTTCTTTGTCGAACAACAGGTCCACACCGCCGGCTAGGCCGTTGTTCAGCACCGTCATGACCACCACGCCTGCGGCCAAAAAGCTAATGTAGTTGGGGGCCTGGGTCACCTGGGTATCGGCCGCCCGCTGAAAGAGGTTGCCGAAGAAAATCAACCAGAACAGCATCGGCTGGACCAGGGTAAACAGCATGCTGAATTTTTCACGGCTCAGCCGGCGCACCCATCGCATCGTCAACGCGCTAATCTCCTGCACATATTGCGACATCGCGCCGCTCCCCCCACCCTGAGTGATCTGTGTCATTGCCCATCTCCCATCGGCGCCTCTTCGATGCGCCGGCCGGTGTGCGCGATAAATACATCGTCCAGCCGAGGCCGGTTGTATTGAATGAACTCGACGCTGCACCCCGTCCGGTTTGCAGACTCTAAGATCGCAGGCAGCGCCTTCTCAGGGGACTCGACCCGGATGTCGAGTCCTTTCGGCGTCACCCTGACGGCTTTGATGGCGGGCTGCCCTCTCAGCGCCGCCTCCAATGAGCGCACCTTGTCGATTTCCCTGAGCGTGAGGGAGACGATATCCCCTCCCAGTCCAACCTTCAATTCGACGGGCGAACCGATCGTTTTGATCACGCCGCCGTCGATGATCCCCAGCCGGTCGCACAGCCGATCGGCTTCGTCCAGATAGTTGGTCGTCATGACGACGGTCATGCCGCGGTTCTTCAACATCCGCACGTAGTCCCAGATCTTCAGACGGCTTTGCACGTCGAGCCCCAACGTCGGTTCGTCGAGAAAGAGCACTTTGGGATCAGGCAGGAGGCCGCAGGCGATATCGAGCTTCCGCTTCATGCCCCCCGAGTAGGTCTTCGCAGGACGATCGGCATGCGCGTCGAGTTCCACAAGTGTCAATAATTCAGCGATCCGCCGGCGCCCCTCGTCTTTCGGCAAATGGTACAGGGCCGCCAAGAGCTCGAGATGCTCTCTGCCGGTGAGAAACCGGTCGATCGCCCGCTCCTGCGGCACATAGCCGATCAACTGCCGCACCCGATCGGCATCGCGGACGCTATCGAGCCCGAAAATGGTGGCATGCCCGGACGTTGGGGAGAGAAGGGTGATCAGCGTGCGGAGTATCGTGCTCTTGCCTGCCCCGTTCGGACCCAGCAGGCCGAAGATTTCGCCCGCATGCACCTGAAAGGACACGTCCGTGACAGCGTGATGTCCGTCGTAGGATTTGGACAGATGGGAAACATCAATCGCAACCGCCCGGTCCATTACCCCCAGCCCTTCGCGCCGTGATGATCATGCATCAGGAATTGAATGAGATCGCTGAGGCGGCGCGCCTGTTGTTGAAGGCTGAGCGCTTCCAACAGGAATTGCTTTTCCAGCGGAGTACAATCCATGTAGGTCGACAACGTGTTCACCAGAATGTCGTCGCTGACATCTTCCCGGAACCATCCCTGCCACGTCGGCGCATCCTGACGCGACCGGAGATACTCTTCCAGCGTGTTGACGAGCCGCTGTCGTACGGCGGCGTCCAGCGAGGCTTCCATCCCTCTCGCTTTCAAGGCGATCGACGCCCGGCGGTAGGGCTGGTCGTGAAACTCTTCCGTGATCTCGAATCGCTCGAGTCCCTGGAGAAGAATATTGGAGCGGCCGTCGGCGAGCGGCTGCACACTGACCAGCCGTCCGACGCATCCCATCGTGAACACCGGAGGGTTGCCGTAATATTCCGACTCCCACCCTTCCTTGAGCAGGGCAATGCCGATGCATTGGCCGCCCATGACAGCGTCGTCGACCATTTGGCGATACCGCGGCTCGAAAATGTGCAGCGGGAGATAGGTCTTGGGAAACAGCACGACATTCGGCAGTGCGAACACCGGAATCTGAGATGGAATGGGAAACGACGCGCTCTTGTCCGCCGGTTCAGGTTCGTGATGATCCCGCTCGCGATCCGTTTGCATGGCGCCACGATAGCCGATGGCCGGCAAAATTGTCAACGGCGAGACGACCTGTTATGCGATCGGATGCAGCGTAGAAATCACTTGTCAGTACAGGCGATTTGTGACTTTCGGCCGCCGCATGTTATAAGCGCGACACCGTGAGAAATGGAACCGTCATGCAGACCCTTGGAGGACGAGTACTGCTGCTGTCGTGCTGCCTCTGGATCGTGCCCGGGGTCTCGGCCGACAGCGACTCGTTCCTGCAGGCACGCGAAGGGTATCGCTATCAGTTTCCACGAGACCACGGCTCACACGACCGGTTCCGCACCGAATGGTGGTACTACACGGGGAATCTCAGGAGCAAAGACGGCCGTCCATTCGGGTATCAGCTCACCTTCTTCCGTCGCGGTATTCCGCCGGAGCAGGTCCAGACGTTGCCTTCTCAGTGGTCCATTACCCAGCTCTATCTCGCACACTTTGCCGTGAGCGACCTGAAGAAGGCCCGGTTTCGATTCGTCGAAAAGCTCAGCAGGCCGGGCCTCGGCAAAGCCGGGGCGGAGGCCGACCGTTTGCACGTGTGGATTGATCGGTGGCGGGCGGAATCGCTTGAGCCTGAGGCAGCCGGAGCGCGAGTCGGGGGACAGATCCTGGAGGCCACGGACGGAGATCTCGCCATCGCGCTGACCGTGGTTCCCGAGAAGGCTCTGGTGATTCATGGCAACGCCGGAATCAGCCGCAAGGGCGCCGGGCTCGGACAGGCGTCCCATTACTATTCGCTTACGAGTCTGGCGACGACGGGAACCATCACGATCGGAGACGAGACGTTCGACGTCACGGGAACCACGTGGATGGATCACGAATTCGGATCCACAGACTTGGGACCGGATCTCGTCGGATGGGACTGGTTCAGCCTCCAGATGGCCGATCAGACGGAGTTGATGCTCTATCGGCTGCGACGTGCGGACGGATCGGCCGATCCCGTTTCGAGCGGCACGTTCATCGACCGGGAGGGCCACCCTCATCACCTCGCGCTCAAGGATTTCACGTTGGAGCCGATCAGCTTCTGGACGAGTCCGGTCAGCAAGGCTCGGTACCCGCAGCGATGGCGCTTGACCATCCCCTCGAGACACCTCTCGCTCGACCTCACGCCGCGGATGGCCGAGCAGGAGCTTCGGACGGATCGCAGCACGCAGGTCACGTATTGGGAAGGCGCCATTGAAAGCCAGGGCACTTCGGGAGGCGCACCCCTGACCGGTCTTGGCTACATGGAATTGACCGGCTATGCAGAGCCGTTTGCGAAGAAATTATAAAAGTCGCAAGTGAGAGCCGTCTCCGCCATCGCTAGGCGCGAGAATAGGAGAGATACGAGCGCATGACTCTTCGTTTGTCACGTCTTCTCGGCACGCTCATCACGCTCGCGCTTCTCTTCTTGGGTCTCGGCTGTCAGAAGGACAGTGAGGCCATTGTGTCGATCGCTCTTCACCCCACGAACCCCAAGATTCTCTACGTGGCCACCAATGATGCCGTGTACAAATCTCGCGACGGCGGGGAGTCGTGGGAAAAATTTCCAAGCTTCAGCGCCCGGCGGGTGACGACAGTCGCCATCGATCCGCAGTTGCCGGCAACCATCTATGCCGGCACGATGGGCGACGCCGTCTACAAGAGCCCGGACGGCGGCCAGCATTGGCTGCCGCACAACGTGGGCCTGAAGGAACATGTGTCGTTCGTCAACCAGTTTGTCTTTCATCCGGCCTTAAGCGAAAAAATCTACGCAGCCACGACGGTCGGCGCCTTTTATACCAAAGATGCCGGACGTGAATGGGAAGAGCGGATGAACGGCATGAAAGAAGTACACATCGTGACGTCGATCGCCATCAATCCGAAGGATCCCACCGTGCTGTACGGAGGCACGACGGGGGGAATCTATCGCTCGGAGGATGGCGCGACGACCTGGAAGAAAATCAACACCGGTCTCATTCCTGAAAGCGAGCTGATGGCCTCGATGGCGCTCGGAGTCAATGCGATCGAAATTGACCGTGTCAATCCCGATATCGTGTATGCGGGAACGACGAAGGGGCTCTTCCGCACGGCGAACAAGGGGGAGTCGTGGGACCGGATCGGGCAATCGATTACCGAGCCGTTTATCAGCAGTATTGTCCTGCATCCCAGCAATTCGTCCGTTATTTATGCGGGAGGACCCGCCGGGGTCTGGGAAAGTACCGATGGCGGGAAGAGCTGGCAGACGCAAAATGCCGGACTCGCGACCTTGAACATCAGGGCCCTCGCCATGGACCCGAACAATCCGCAGTCGCTCTATGCCGGCACCAACGGGAGCGGTCTGTATCGCTCCACGGACGCCGGCGGCACATGGACCGCAATGCCGCTCAAAGCCGCGCCGGCTCGTAGCTGATGTCCCGTGCTCTGCTCCGCGGGATTCTCGTCGAGAGCGTCCCATTGTCAGTACCAACCGGCATACCGTATGATCGATCGCGCGATGACGTGGCCAGCCGTTGGTCACTCGGAGTTCACCAGGGCACTGCGCGAGGAGTTCCGGTCGCATCTGGAGCTCTTTTACGCGCGGCTCAAGCTGGCGCCCCCGTATGAAAGCGTCGAGAAAGCCATCCGTGCCCTGACCACGGCCGTGCACAGCCTCTCGAATGATCAACAAGCCCGGTTGGCTCAAGATTCCGGTTTGAAATGGGACCAGTTTCGCCGGGCGTTCGAAACCTCAGGTCTCGCCAAGAAGCATCGGGGCATCATCGCGGGCTTGGCACGCAATCGGGGCGGGCTCGATCTGCCGCCGGAGTATGACCACTTCCTCACCCTCTTCACGTCACCGGGATCCCTCCCGTCCTGAGCCCGTCGTTGGCGTCTCCTCCAGCGCAGCTTTCAGCTCGTCGTACACTTGTGCGAGGCGGCTGTTCTCCAGCCGGTAGGACAAAATCACCGTGACGACCCCGAAAGCCAACACGAGCGCTCCGATGCCCAGAATACCCGCGCCCATCAGCACACCGCTGAGCGTGTTGAGTCCGCCTTCCACCCCATAAGTAATCATGAACGCTGCCGTGCCCACTCCGACGAGGAGAAACCACATCAGGGTGATGATGGCTGATGACCAGGGCACTCGCTTGATGCATACGGTATGGACGGTGTGCTGGTCGGGAGTGAGGTGAATCAGGCCCTTGAGCGGCCAGGCGGTCCGAAACCCCATCGAAAACAAATGGTATTGAGGGCGGAGCGCAATCTGTCGGAGATCAGGATAGTAACGGGCAATGCCATGGGGGAGCGTCATTGCCCCGTCACCATCCACGCGCGCCTCAAGCCAGGTCAGACTGTGCAGGGAGAATCGGTCCACCGTCCGCGCAATCCGGCAGCCATAGCGGACCGCATCGGGCGTCAAGCGAACGAAATACAGCCAATCCCCCAAAATCAACCCCAGGAACAAGGCTCCGGCAAAGAGTCCCGCAAGTATCATGATGCCCCTACTCGTGTCGCGGCATAAGCGCCGACGGCAAACCCCCTAGCATTTCCCTAGGACCAAATCAATTCTTGTTGACTCGCTATCGGGACTTGGTTATTGTAGCGACGGTTTTAGGCTTGGCGGGTTCCTCGCTCCATTCAGGCGCTCCGCCGGTACGGATTCTCCCCATTGGAATAAGCGCGCGGTTTTTGCCTGCTTCGAGCAGAAGCAGGACTCTGATGTGTGGTTGGAGGTGACATGGATTTACACAAGGTCGAGCGGGTCTATACGTCCTACGCCGGTGTCTACGACAAAATTTTCGGGAAGGTCTTTCACGAAGGACGTGAGTCCGCTATCCGCAACCTGAACGTCCAGCCCAACGAGCGCATCCTTGAAGTGGGGGTCGGTACCGGAATCGCCCTCCCGATGTATCCGCGGCATTGCGAGATCGTGGCCATCGATTTCTCCGAAGGGATGCTGGAAATTGCCAGGAAACGCACCGCGGAGCACCACATGAACCATGTCACCCTCCATCGCATGGATGCCGGTGCCATGGAATTCGAGGATAGCAGCTTCGACACCGTCGTCGCGGCGTACGTGGTGACGGCCGTCCCCGACTACCGAAAAGTGGTGAGTGAAATGATCCGTGTCTGTCGTCCGGGCGGCCGCATCATCATGCTCAATCATTTCAGCAACGAAAATAAAATGGTCGCGGCGGTTGAAAAGGTGATTTCACCGTTGACCAAGCATCTGGGCTGGCGTACGGACCTGTCGTTGGATAATGTCCTGGAAGGCACGGAACTGCACGTCGAACGCAAGCAGAATGTCAATCCCCTCCGTTTCTGGGCCCTTGTCGAATGCGTCAACTGTAAAGACGGTCATGAAATGGCGCCCAAGAAGGGAGCCTACGCGAACGGCACTACGGTCTACACCCCGAGCGCAATCACGGCCGGACCGACGAACGAAGAAGCCCTCGCCTAGCAGAATTTCGCAAACAACCGTCAGTTCGTGCAGCCTACGTGGATGAGCGTGCGTCTCGGCACACGGGGGCTGAGCGGGTGGGAGCGGCGGCCGTTTTGAAAATCCTACGGATGAGCGGTTATTGAGTGTTCCTGCTTGTCCACCGCAGCTGCTCCAGCGACTTCCAGCTCAACCATTCTCCGCCGGGGATGATCGTATTGCCGACCAGGCACCGGCCTGCAAATCGGCGCACGATCACATCGGATAGGCAGGACAACAGGCGGTTTGCAGCCGCACCGTGCGAACCATTGACATGGAGCAGGATCCCGAACCCTGGTCCGTCCAGCGGGCCGTAGAGCATGACATGGACGGCGGCCTGTTCGATGGCATCCGCGCCCTGAGCAGGGACTAAGGTTCCCTCCCACTGGATCAGCGAGGCCCCCGCCTGCGGCGCCTTGGCCCTTTTCCATGTGCAAGGCAGACCGGCGCCATCGAGTTCTCCAAGCAACCACTCCACGGTCGGCCATTCTGCGGTCTGGCTCTGGAATGTCCATCGCGCCACCGGTTCACGCGAGCGGTCCTCGGACGAGGGCATCGAC
>DASVBB010000217.1:0-9934 GCA_036376045.1 Nitrospira sp. | reverse complement strand
GTAAACGTTCTGCGGATTATTTCGATACATCATTCGACTGGTTCACCTACCCGGCGTCTTGCGTGTTCCCATATTCGTGGCTGATGTGTCGTGTGGCGATTCCGTCAGGCTGTGGAGGAATCAGTGAAAACCCGTAATCGGAAATGACTTTTCGTCACATCTTTTTCAAAACCTGGCTATAATCGGCGCGATGTCGATATACGCGTAGCGAGACACCGCCCGCATTTGCCGAAGAAAGCTCAACGCGCCATAGTGCAACCGTTCCGAAAGCCATTCGTCTTTCGCACATGTTCACTTCCTTTCGCCCTTCTGGGGTTATTCATCTTCATCCCGAATCAAAGTATCGCCGGTGATACGACTCTTTTGAGCATCGGCCCGCGCTATGGATTCAGCAGGAATGAACCTGTCCTGGGAAAGCGACAGACAGAAACATTTGACCTTGTCGACCTAGCGGCCACCTTCAAGCTCCCTTGGGCATTGCCGCTGGGTGAGAGTCCCTGGGGCGTCGAGACGAGACTGATCACGAGCGCGGGGGCTCTTGTCGCGGCAGGGGACACAGGACTGATCGCGACATTCGTGCCAGACGTGGCCTTGACCGGCTGGAACAGTCTCGTATCCATTGATGCTGGGGTCGGCTTAGCGTTTTTGAGTCGACAGAAATACGGCTTGCAGGATTTCGGAGGGCCCGTCCAATTTGTATTGACCTTTGGGCTTCAAATTCATCCGATCTCACATGTGGTTGCAGGATTTCGTTTTCAGCACTGCTCAGACGCCGGCATGTATGGTTCCGAATCTCTCGGTATCGATATGTATCTGATCGAGGTCGGCTACCGCTTTTGAGTGTTTGAGCAGCGAGCTGGTTTTTGTCACCCGCCCAGAGGACGTCCATAGAAACGCCACTCCCGCGTATCAGATACGAAGATTATCCTCGTGAGTCCTGGAAGCAAGACAACTACCGTTCCGAAGCGCGGATCGGGTACACTGCCGGATTATGCCGCCATCATTACTGCTCAGTTGCGAATCGATCAGCAAGAGTTTCGGAGTGAAACCTCTCTTCCGGGATCTCTCTCTGAGCATCAGTGAAGGAGATCATGTCGGGTTGATCGGACCCAACGGGTCAGGAAAGTCCACACTCCTGAAAATTTTGGCTGGGGCGGAAGAGCCTGACAGCGGGACCAGATCGGTCCGGCGGCATACCCGGGTGGTGTATGTGCCACAGGACCCCGTGTTTGCGGAAGAGCAGACAGTCGAAGCCCTGTTAGCGCAGGTCCTGCTCGATGAAGGGCTCGATCCGCATGAAGAAGGCGGGCGAATTGCAAAGGCGCTCAGCCTCGGAAACTTCATTCGGGCCGATCAACCGGTCGCGACGCTTTCCGGCGGGTGGAAGAAACGGCTGGCGATTGCCAGGGCGTTGATGCTCGAACCCGACATAATCCTGCTCGATGAGCCGACGAACCATCTGGATGTCGAGGGCATTCTCTGGCTGGAGGCCCTCCTGAAATCCGAGCCCCATGCTTTTCTCGTCATCAGCCATGATCGTCGATTCCTGGAGTCGGTGGCGACGCACATCTGGGAGTTGAACCGCAGCTATCCCGACGGCATGTTTCAGGTCACGGGCCGCTACAGCGACTTTCTCGAGCAGCGGGACGCGATGCTGCAGGCACAGGCGGACTACCAGGCATCCCTCGCGAACCGTGTGCGGCGCGAAGTGGAATGGTTGCGCCGGGGACCCAAGGCGCGAACCACGAAAGCCAAGGCGCGGATCGATGACGCCGGCCGGATGATCGAGGAGTTGGATGAGATCGAATCCAGGCAGTCGTCGGCATCCGCCGGTATCGACTTCACCGCCTCCGGGCGGAGATCGAAGCAGTTGCTCGTCACAACCGGCCTGGCCAAATCGCTCGGCGAGCGCCTCCTGATCCGACACCTCGATCTGCACATCGGTCCAGGGGATCGAATCGGCCTCATGGGGCCGAACGGGAGTGGAAAGTCCACGCTCCTCAAAGTGCTGGCCGGCAGGCTGAAGCCGGACGCCGGGACGATCACACGGGCCGACCGGCTGCGGGTCGTCGCATTCGAACAACATCGGGAGTCGTTGGATCAACAGGCGACGTTGCGGCGAGCGCTCGCGCCGTCCGGCGGCGACACGGTCATCTACCAGGACAGGGCTGTCCATCTGATGTCCTGGGCCAAGCGCTTTCTCTTTCGCCCCGAACAGCTCGATTTGCCGGTGTCGCGGCTGTCAGGTGGGGAGCAGGCGCGGCTGCTCATCGCACAACTGATGCTGCAACCAGCCGATCTCCTGATTCTCGACGAGCCCACCAACGATCTCGATATTCCGACGCTGGACGTCCTGGAAGACAGTCTGATGGAATTTACCGGGGCATTGATCTTCGTCACCCACGACCGATGGCTGCTCGACCGTGTCTCGACAAAACTGCTGGCGCTGGACGGCGCCGGCCATGCCGGCTGGTTTGCCGATTATGCCCAATGGGAGGTCGCGCAGTCCCGGAAGGGTGACAATGAGCAGCGTGAGCAGCCGACGAGAGCAAAAGGCGACGGAGCGCCGTCTCAGAAAAAGAAAGGCCTGTCGTATAAAGAGCGGCAGGAATGGGAGACGATCGAAGGAAAAATTCTCAAAGCTGAAGAGAGGGTCATTGCGTGCCAGTCGGCAGCGGACGATCCGGCGATTGCGTCCGCCGCGGGCATGCTTCAAGAACGATTCACCGAGCTTCATGCGGCGCAGGCCGAGGTCGACCGGCTCTATACTCGCTGGACAGAGCTCGAAGAGAAACGTGCGGAAACGGTGAACAGCACACAATCCTCATGACGGAGGGGATTCAGTTGGGTGTTGACGAACGTTCTCTCTTCTC
This sequence comes from Nitrospira sp., assembly GCA_036376045.1. Taxonomy (GTDB): domain Bacteria; phylum Nitrospirota; class Nitrospiria; order Nitrospirales; family Nitrospiraceae; genus Nitrospira_C. The sequence goes on along the minus strand of DASVBB010000217.1, from coordinate 7,061 downwards.
CTACCGAGCCTTCTCTATGCTGATCATAGGAGTGGGTATTCTCGCCGCCGTCATGGGATGCGCCTCGACGCCAGATCGTGAGCGCCGGGCGTTGTCCGCGGAGTTTGACAAATGGCTCGGGCAATATAAAGACCATCGGATCATCGAGAGAGGCCAGCCGGACCGCTGCATCGCACAGGGGGGAGGCAGTGAAATCTGCGAGTGGCGGATCGATGGAGGTACGGTGCGGTATCTTTACGACGCGAACGGCATCGCGCGACGGTGGAAATATGCGGATCCCCGATTGGGAGAGATGAAGGGAGCCCAGGAGCCACCAACCGCTGCAGATCAGATTCATGAATCAGAAGCGGCCGTGTGGAAGACCATCAAGGAGACCTTTGACGATATGAAGTTCACTCCCATTGGTGTTCAATGAGGGGTGAAAGAACGTGATTGAGTCATCCCATTGGCGCGCGAAAATTTCACGTGCTGGGAAACGGTTCGTGATCCGGCGAATTGACAATTGATCATCAGAGCTGATGGACAATGGCAAAGTAGCGATTCTCGGACATTTTCCTGCCCCTAATTTCGACCGAAATAGCACTCCCATCGTTGCGTTGTACCAATCGTCTCACGCACGAGGTCTTGCCTTCGCGAAGTTGCTCAACGTATTGCTGGGCCATGTCTTTTTCTGCCGCGATGTAGGTCTCGCTGACATGAACCCGGAGGAATTGCTCTCTCGTGTAGCCAAACAATTCACACGCCTTGGCATTCACCAGTCTAAAATAGCCGCCCATATCAAGAGCCACAATGGCGTCCGAAGCCTCCTCCATCAAGAGCCGATACTGATGTTCACTCTCCTGTAGAGCCGCTTCCGCTTGCAGGCGTTCAGTAATATCCTGGGCAAAGACGAGGACCCCGATCACATTGCCCTGGGCATCACGGTACGGCACTTTGTCTGTCTGAACCCAGCGTTTGTCACCCGGTGATGCTTCATAAAGTTCGACAATTCCGATTTTTGGGTCGCCAGAGGCAATAACTGCGAGGTCATCCTGATAATATTTCTCCGCTTCCTCAGGATAGAGGTCATACGTGGATTGGCCTTCGACCTCACCCACAGTTTTGTTGATTGATTCTGCAGCTTGCCGGTTGGTCCGTACGATGCGATTTTGCGTATCCTTGTACCACACCATGGCGGGAATGAGATCCAGGAGCACCTGCTGTTCAACCTGCTGCTTCAACAGCTTGGCTTCAGCCTCCTTCCGCAGAGTGATGTCGCGGATAATGCCGCAGCTCAACATCTGCCAGCCCGATTTCCATGTACTGATCGACAGCTCAATGGGAAATTCGCTCCCGTCTTTTCGAAGGCCATACAGCTCGATCGTTCTCCCGGTCTGGATTGATCCACCGGCGGCCTTCACAAACTCAAGTCCGCGAAGGTGATCTTCCCGGTAGCGAGGTGGCATGATGATCGTCAGTGGTTGCCCCAGAATGTCTGCTTCTGTGTAGCCAAAGAGCCGTTGGGCAGCAGAATTCCATGAGACTATTCTACCCTCGCCATCAGCCAACACAATCCCATCCGGTGCGGTATGAACGACCTGCCGAAACTGCTCTTCTTTTGCAGTCAGGGCGTTCTCGACACGATTCATCTTGAATACCAGCTTCCGGACCTCAACGGCTTGACGGACGGTAATCTTGAGCTCATCCCGGTTGTAGGGCTTGGTGATATAGGCAAAGGCGCCACGGCGGAGGGATTCCACCGTGTACTGTTCTTGGACCGAGGCGGTGAGGACGATGACCGGGAGCAGGGGGTCTAATTCCTCGAGCCCCCGAAGCACGGCGAATCCGCTGAGGTCCGGCAATCCTAGATCCAGGAGCACTGTCCCAAACGAGTGGTCTTCAGCTTCCTGCAGTGCGTGCCTTCCCGTCCTCGCGCAGCGCACCGTGTACCCTTCATGTTGAAGATATTCTTCCAGGGCGAGGGAGAGATCCGGATCATCCTCCACGATGAGCACGGACGAATGATGGGAAACGATTTGTTTTGCTTTCATGGAAGCTGTCGCAGCCTCGCAAGAGTGGAAAGGATCGGACAAAATCTCGGGAAAATCAATAGATGGACCTGAGGGAGGCTAAGTTATACGTGTAATTAAACGCAGTTGCGGCCGGAACAATCAAGACAACCAATGGATGGAGGTTGAGATGGGCGGAGGCTAAATGGTGTATGGCAAAGTGAAGGAAAAATGGCTTCCTTCCCCTGCAGTGCTCTCGACAGCCACGGTTCCCCCATGCAGCTCAATGAGCCCTTTGGCGATGGCGAGTCCTAAACCGGATCCCGCAACATGTCCCGAACCTGCCTGTGCCCGATAAAATTTATCAAAAATTTTGGGCAGATGCTCCTCAGAGATGCCGCAACCTGTGTCAGAAACGTTCATATTGATATACCGATCGTCCAGAACCTGTGCACTGACGTGGACACGCCCGCCCGGCGGGGTAAACTTGATCGCATTCTCGAGTAAATTGGCGAGCACTTCGTAGAGTTTGTCCCGGTCAGCGCGAATCTTTGGCAGACTCTCCATCGGGGCTACGTCCATCATGATCGACTTTCGCTGGGCGATAGGCTGAAACACTTCCGCGAGATCAGCGAGGAGGTCGTGGAGCGACAGCACCATTGGGCGCAGCTCCAGCTTCCCGGCTTCAATTTTGGAGAGGTCCAGCAATTCATTGAGCATGCGCGTCAGTCGGTCGGCATTGAATTGGATTCGTGAGGCATAGTGTTTTTGCTTCTCGTTTAGTGGACCCGCCAGTTCCTCCTGCAAATTCTCTGAGAGGCTCTTGATCGAGGTGAGCGGCGTCCTCAGTTCATGAGAGACGACACCGACAAAGGCACTTTTCAGCCGGTCAAACTCTTGAAGCTGCTCAACCGTAGCCTGGAGAGTACTTGTTCGGTCCTGAATCCTCCGTTCCAGAGTTTGGTTCAGTTCATCGAGGTCCTGTTCCGCGCGTCTTCGTTCGGCTACGCCTACGGCTAATACCAAGGCGGTCACGGCAATGACGGCGATGAAGGCCTGTAACAACAGCAAACTTTCATGTTGATTGATGCGAGCAAAGGGACCGGAGCCGCGCAACGTTCCCCAGATGGCGATCCCCGCACACAGCAGAATGGCGGTGACGGTTTCACGAGGTCCAAGCCGGACGGCCACCCATATCAAAATAGAGAGAGTCAGGAAGGCGAGGGGATAGTTAGGCCCCGTCCTCGCCTGGCTGCTCTGAAACACAATCCAGGTGACGAAGCAGAGCAGCGTGATCGAGAAGCCTATTTCCAGCAGCCTGGAGCGACCCCAGTTCTGAGCGGGCTCCGATGCCCACAGCATGATCGCCGGTGTGACGATCAGAGCGCCAACGGCATCACCGAGCCACCAGGTCATCCAAATCGCACCATAACTCTCCCAGTCTGCATACCTGCCCAGGGAGAGACTGGTGACTCCGAAGGTTGCGCTCACGGTGGTACTGATCAGAGCAGCCAGAAGCACAAACTTCAACGTATCGCCTTGTTGGGAGAAGAGTTTCCGACCGTTCGCCAAATGATTGACCAGAAATGCCCCAACGAGCCCTTCGAACGTGTTCCCGGTGGCGATCGCGAGAGAGGACGCTATCGAGCCCGCGGTTGTGATATTGACGACCAAGGCTCCGAGAAAGATCGCGGGCCAAACCCAATATCCAAGCAGAAGAAATGCAGCCAGACTGATTCCCGTAGGAGGCCATAGCGGAGTTGCACTGGGATGAAAAATCGCCAGTTGAAGGCCGAGCTTTCCGGCGAGAACATAACCGGCGGCAAGACCGCACAACAGGATCCATACCTGGATGGGGCTCAATCTTTGCCGGAGAGGGTCAGGCAAACGAACAAGCGAATGAATGAGCTCCCCGACATGAGGCAAGGGATTGGACGCACGCGTTCCGCATACTGCTTGTTCAATGGCAAGCATAGGCGCGTTCACCGAACACAAATGGGACCCATATCCGTGCTCGATGTCTTAGCGAACTAATATTAAGGAGTCCGTTGTGGGCGAAGCAATAGGGCCGAATGGCACAACAAAATACGTGTATTAAGCTTTGAGCATCACAAGCACAATCAAGGGCATCCTCCAGAGACGTCGTTATCTGCTGAATCGTCGCGTCGGGTCTGAGCGGGTAGGGGGAGCGGCTTTCTACGGATGGGTGTTACGTGGCCGCGCCACACGAAGCTTCAGGAAGTTCCATGGCGTCGCGCTGCAGTGACTTTCGCTAACACACGACTGATGCCTCTTCTCCGGCCTGTTCTCGAGCGGGAACGGAATTGCGCAGGCGGAAGGCCGAATTCGCGTTTGAAGGCGCGGTTAAATGATGCCTCTGACTCATAGCCAACCTCGGCGCCTATGTGTGCAACCCCGCTGCTCGTGGACGCAAGCATCTGTGCGCCGAGCTGAAGCCGCCAATGAGTGAGATAGGCGATAGGCGTATCTGAAATATAACGTCGAAACCTCTCCGCCAGTACAGTACGCGAAGTGCCGACCTCTTTGGCGAGTGAAGCAATTGTCCATGGATGGGCGGGCTGGCGATGAAGTAAGGCTAAGGCTTTGCCGACCTCTGGGTCGCGAACACCGGCCAACCATCCCGTTTGTTCTGGCGGAAGATTTTCAATATACCGTCTCAGCGTTTCGACGAACAGCACTTCGGACAACTTCGAGAGCACAGCCTCACACCCCGGCCTGGACGCATCCACATTATTCACTGAATGACGGATGGAATGCTCCAGCCACTCACCTGACGGATCGTCGCGAATATTCACCTTGAAAATTGGTGGCAGTGCGCCAAGGAACACGCGGCTCAACTGCGGATCGCAGGACAAGTAGCCGCAGACGAATTTCGTCAGTTCCCCACCTCCGCCCATGCGGGACACTTTAAGACCTTTCGAGAGGACTTGGTCCAGCACTTGTGAACGATCCACGGGTTTGATCGGCGGACCGTTTCCCAAGATATGTGGATCACCGCTCGGGACAATGAGGATGTCGCCCGCGTTCAGCGGAAGTTGCCGATCATCCCCCTCGAGATTGGCATAACCCTGGCCGTGAGTCAGCAGATGAAAGATGATCACGTGCTGAGAATTTGGCGAGAGATGCACGTTGACGGTCTGCCCGTCGACCGAGTGAGCACACCAGGGCGCTGAAAACTCCGCATTGTAAAAGAGGGCCCCATTGAGCTTCACGGCCTTGAGGACTTCCGACAGAACTTCCATCAGGCACCATCAGGCGGGTACGGACTCTCGGCAAAAACCGTGGAACGGACGGGCAAGTATAGTGCCGTCGAATGAGTCCCTGTCAAGAGAGCCGAACGCTCGGACAAGAGCCTACCAACAGACTCCCTCTATAGTGCGACGCATCGAAGCAACGGAGTGTTCGAGCCGTTCTTCGATCCGATCATACGCAAAGGAGGGTCAGCAATGGCTTCGTCCGCACGATCGTTCCTCCCAAACGCCAGAAGCCCTCCGTGGTGAACCGGGTTCATGAGAACGTCCAGGTTCAGGAGCATGTATGAAAGCAAAGGTGTTTCCAATAGGAGGGATGGCCATGAAAAAACCTACCAACAGACGTGTCGTTTCGAAAAGAGCGCATCAGAGATCAGCGATGGAGCTTTTGAAACCGGTGCGGTTGGTTATTGCTTTTGGGATCGGATTGACCTTGATGGGTTGCGGAGATGGCAGCGATGAGGGAATGGCTCGCGCACAGAATACCGGCAGAGATTTCGTGGCGCCGACCGTGTTCCAGGCTGCCGGTCCAGACATCGCCTCGATTCAGAACACGATCGAACAGTACAGGATAGCCTTGAAAGGAAACAACAACGGCAACGACGGGCCTCACCCCGACGGTCGACGCGAGATCAACTGGGACGGCGGAGGTGTCGATACGACGACAGCGCCGGTCACGCCGTTCAACACGTTCCTGAATACGCGCGGCGCCCAATTCACAACGACAGGAACCGGCCTCTCGCAGGCTCCCCCTTCGGGTGGGGCCCAGGGCGGGCTGGCGACGCTCTTCAACAATCCGACCTACGGCAGCATCTTTAGCACCTTCAGCCCGAAGCGCCTGTTCACGCCAGTGGACAGCAACGTCACTGAGGCACACTTCTTCGTACCCGGCTCCAATGGGACTGTGCCGGCGAAGGTTAGCGGCTTCGGCGCGATCTTCACGGACGTTGACCTGCCGGATGGAAGCGGTCCCGGAGATAAAAACGGAAACCGTCAATCTAGTACGCGCATCGAGTGCTTCGGCACCGACGGAGGCTTGATCTACAGCAGCTTTGTCGCAGCCTCGCCTGGCGACGGAAGTCTTTCCTTCCTGGGAGTCGTCTTTACCGATGCGCGTATCGCCCGAGTGCGGATTACGAGCGGCGACACTGCGCCGGGGCCAAATGACGATGCAACACATGACATCGTCATGATGGATGATTTCCTCTACGGCGAACCACAGCCCATACACGTGACACCATGATGCGAGAACGCCCCGTAGGATCGATCGATCCTGCGGGGCATTCGGGCTGGAGCCATGAGGCGCGGCCCGGTCCATCAGAAGGGGCAGCATGGTTTAGAACACCATTGCGTGATCGACCAGGAAGGTGCCGTCCTTTTCCACGAGGAGCATTTCGGCAACGAATTCACCAGGCGCTTTGGTGAACCACTGCCTCCAGATAATCGCCGCTCCGCCGGGACGTTTGAAAACGGCCACCGGCTCTCGCCTGGAGAAGTACCCCTTCTCCCGCTGATACTTCTCACAGACCTTCTGAAGATGCTCTTTGGTCACGATCGCTTTCATTCTCTCGGTAAAATCGCGAATGTGCCGCTCGTGATCGATGGCAGTTGAAGCGTCCATTAGATTGTCCATGATGGGATTGGCGACGCCTAGGATGTCGGCCTCAGACATGCTTTCCAGAGTCATGGGTCACTCCTCAATGTGAACATACCAAACAATGATACGCCGACGCGGCGGGGATATTTTACGTTGTGATCTGGGCTGGGGGCTATCGCGCTGCGAGGTGTGATGGGTGGTGGG
>DASVBB010000213.1:0-34083 GCA_036376045.1 Nitrospira sp. | reverse complement strand
AATGGGGGAGTACGCCGCTCAGACCGCGGCGGCCAAGTTCAGTCTGGAAACGCAGGCGAATGCGTATCTGGATTTCTACGGGCAGATGAGGCAATCGCACGCGGAAGTGGCGGCGTAATGCGCATCAAGCTGATGTTGCTCGCCATCGGTCTTGGGGTCGGAGGCACTGAGACGCATATTCTAGAGCTGGCGTCCGGTATCGACCGTTCGAAGTTTGACGTCACAGTGTGTTCGCTCAAGCCCGGAGGGTGCGTGATCGACGAGCTTCGCCGTCGAGGGATACGGGTCGTCTGCCTGAACGGCGCTGGCAAGTTTGATGTCCGGGTCCTGTTCCGGCTGTGGAGGCTCGTCCGGGAGGAGCGGCCCGACGTCATGCAATCATTTCTCTTCTGGGCGAACGTGTCGGCCAGGGTGCTGGGACGCGTGTCGAAAGCCGTGCGGGTGGTGTGTTCCTACCATGACGAGATCGTGAGCGAGGGACGACTCATGCGCATGATCGACCGTCTCACCTTTCGATGGTCCCATGCGGTGGTGTGTTGTTCGGAAGCCGTACGCCGCTCGGTGGTCGTCCGTCTCGGCGCACCCGCTGCCGGGCAAACGATCATTCCGTTCGGCGTCGACGTCGAGCAGTTTGCGAGAAACGATGTCGCGACCAGAGGGGAGCTGGGTGTGCAGAGCAACGGGCCGCTCGTCGGGACCGTATGCCGGCTCGTCGAACCGAAAAAGGGTTTGAGCGTGCTGTTACAGGCGATGGCGGAGCTGAAAGGAGCCGGAGCCGATCGAGGCTGCCAGCTGCTGATTGTCGGGGAGGGGCCGGCCCGCCAATCGCTCGAATCGCTGAGCCAACGGTTAGGACTTTCACCTTGTGTACAGTTCGTCGGCGCGCGGAGGGACATTCCGCGCATCCTGCCCCTGTTGGATCTGTTCGTGCTTCCGTCTCTCTATGAAGGATTCGGCATCGCGATTTTGGAAGCGATGGCTGCGGGTAAGCCTGTAGTTGCCACGACGGTGGGGGGCATTCCGGAATTCGTCGTACCGGGTGAGACGGGGCTGTTGGTAGAGCCCGGACGTTCGCCGGCATTGGCCGAAGCCATCGGATGTCTCCTGGGCGATCCTGAGCGAGCCAGACGCATGGGGACCCGGGGCCGAGAGAGGGTGCGCTCCGGATTTCAGATGGCCACCGTGGTCCAGCGCCATGAACAGGTGTACGAAGCCTGTCTGGCCCACGTCTAGAGCGAAACGATGTCTCTGCTGTTGCTGACAGTCCTGCTGTCGTTTTCGATTGCCCTGTACGGCGTGCCGATTGCGAGACAGGCGGCGCTGAAGTACGGCATCGTGGATGCAGCGGACGGGCGGCTGAAACACCAGAAGGAGCCGGTACCGTATTTTGGAGGCCTGGCGATCTACTTGGCGTTCCTGATGAGTCTGGCCTTCACCTTCGAGTTCCGCCATGACGTGCTCGGGATCATTTTGGGCGGCACGATCGTCGTGATGCTTGGACTCATCGACGACTTCGGCGTGCTGACGCCCTGGACGAAGCTCGCCGGTCAACTGCTCGCCGTGTTCGTGTTGATCAAGAGCGGAATCAGAATAGAGATTGCCGCCTTTCCGGAGTGGGTGGATCTGGTCCTGACTGTGTTCTGGATGATCGGTTTGATCAATGCCTTCAATCTCCTCGATATCATGGATGGGCTCTCGGCCGGCGTCGGAGCCGTCAGTGCGATGGGGCTCTTTGTGGCGGCCTGGCTTCAAGGCGACCAGACCATCGTCTTCATGCTCGCGGCGTTGCTCGGCAGTCTCGCGGGATTTCTCAAATACAACTGGCAGCCCGCACGGATCTACATGGGCGATACCGGTGCGATGTTCATCGGGTTGTTGCTCGGTGCAATGGCCATGATCGGCAAGTATCCCAGCGACCATCCACTGTCGGTCCTCACGCCGGTGTTCATTCTCGGCATTCCCATTTTCGACACACTGTTCGTCATGTGGATTCGATATCAGCGGGGGCTTCCGATCTTTTGGGGCAGTCCGGATCATATCGCGATCCGCCTGCGGCATTGGGGCATGCCCGTTCCCCACATCGTGATCGTGAGTTACGTCGCCACGGCCTTTGTCGCCGGGATCGGCCTCTCGTTAATGATGGTCGGACAGGACATGGCCTGGGCCCTCTGTCTGGCCACAGTCGGAGTGCTGCTGGCCTCGACCTTCGCGCTGAAACGAATCGATGTTCGAAAGCCGCGTGCCATCGCCGTGACGTCCCCCACTCCGGAAGGGTCTTCCGCATCATGATCGTCATTGTCGGGGCCGGACTCGCCGGGCTCAGCACCGCGTATCACTTGCCGGGCACCTCGTATCGGCTGTACGAACGTGAAGCAGAAGTGGGAGGGCTGTGCCGCTCCTATCGCAAGGACGGCTTTACATTCGACTATACCGGCCATTTGCTGCATTTCCGTCAACCCGAGATCAAAGCGCTCGTCGAACGGTTGCTGACCGGAAAGCTCCAAACTCATCGACGGCAATCGTTTATCTATTCGCACCGCACCTACACCGAATACCCGTTTCAGGTGAATACGCATGGTCTTCCCCCTGAGGTCGTGCGGGAATGTCTGTTGGGGTTCATCGCGACCCTCACGGCGACCCCGGCGGCCGGAGCGTCGAAAGACCGGTCTTTCCAACAATGGATCCTGGACAACCTCGGCGAAGGCATGGCCAAGCACTTCATGGTGCCATTCAACGAAAAGCTCTGGCAGGTCTCGTTGGACGAACTCACCTCCGATTGGGTCTCCTGGCTTGTGCCCAAACCGGAGCTCAAGGACGTCGTCAACGGGGCCCTGGGCATCAAGGACAAGGCGTTCGGGTACAACCCGTCATTTCAATACCCGGCTGCGGGCGGGATCCGGGTCCTTCCCGAATCCTTTCTCTCCGGGATTGCTGCGGTGCAGAACGGTGTGGAACTCGTGGAAGTCGATACCAAACGCCGCCGTGTCCTGTTCAGAAACCTTCAGAACGGCGACACCCACACCGAGCACTATGAATCGCTCGTCTCGACGATTCCCGTCCCTGAACTCCTGCGGCGGTGTGTGGACATGCCGGCCCATCTCAAAGAAGCGGCTGAAGGCCTGCGCTGGGTATCGGTCTACAACCTCAACATGGGCGTCGCGCGCGAGCAGGTCTCGGACAAGCATTGGCTGTATTTCCCCGAACCGGAGTATCCGTTCTATCGCCTCGGGTTTCCCATGAATTTCTCGCCAGCGCTGGGACGGCCAGGCTGCAGCTCCATGTATGTTGAAATGTCGCACCGGCCGACGGAACATCGCTCCGTCGAAGAGCTCATCGCACAGGCGCGGAGCGGAATGGAACGGGCCGGCATCTTGCGACCGGACGATGAGATCGTCGTTGCCGATGTCAAAGATCTGCGGTACGCCTATGTCTACTTTGACCGCCATCGGGCGCGTGCCGTGCCCGCGATTCTTGCCGAATTGGAACGGCGGGGCATCTATTCGATCGGCCGCTACGGGGCGTGGGAGCACACCTCGATGGAAGATGCGATCGGCCAGGGCAAACGGCTGGCCGAACGGCTCACAGCGCAGGGGGCACAGCCCCGGTCCGCCTAGGCGCATCGTGGATACCATCTGTCACATCATTACCAAGCTGGAGCTGGGGGGAGCGCAGGAAGTCGCCCTCTATGCCGTCTCGCATCTGGATCGAGCCAGGTTTCGTGCTGTCCTCATCGCCGGTCCCGGCGGCCTGTTGACGGAGGAGGCGCGCCGGCTGCCCGGCGTTCAAACGCTCATTGTCCCTACGCTTGGGCGGCGCATCCATGCCATCAGCGATGCGCTTGCCTTCGTCCACCTCGTGATGCTGCTGCGCCGGCTCAAGCCGGCCATTGTGCACACCCACAGTTCGAAAGCCGGCATTCTTGGCCGGTGGGCAGCCTGGTGCGCGCGGGTCCCGCTGATTGTGCATACGGTGCACGGGTTTGGTATTACCCCGAGTCAACCACGCTGGATGCAGCGTCTCTTCATCGTTCTCGAACGGATTACCGGCTGGATGACGACTCACTGGATTACCGTTGCCGACATTGATGCCATCAAGGGACGGCAATGGGGCCTCTTCGATGCGAATGTGTCCACGATCAGGCCAGGGATCGATCCGGTGCCGTTCTACCGGCCGCTCGGTCCGGCGGCTCGCAACCAGCTGCGAAACGAATTGGGCATCGGCTCAGGCGAATACTTGATCGGAACGGTCGCCTGCCTCAAGCCGCAAAAAGCGCCGGAAGATGTGGTCGCCGTCGCGAGACTCGTGTGTGCCAGAATTCCTGGAGCCAGATTCGTCCTGATCGGAGATGGCGACCTGCGGCCCCGCCTGGAATTGCTGGTGCGCGAATACGGCTTGCAAGATAGGGTGCGTCTGGCCGGCTGGCGGCGGGACGTGCCTCGGGCGATGGGCGGCTTCGACCTGCTGCTCATGACCTCACGGTGGGAGGGTTTGCCGAGAGTGATGCTTGAAGCGGGGTCGGCAGGCGTGCCCATTGTGGCGACACGAGTGGGCGGTGTGGAAGAGGCGGTCGTGCAGCGCGATCGTGTCCGGTTGTGCGAGCCAGGTGACATTGCCGGGCTTGCGGCAGGTGTCGAGGCGCTACTCTTCGAGACCCGAAGAGCAGCTGCGGGAGACGAACATCGGCTGCCACAAGAGTTCCACATCGAAGAAATGGTCAAGCAATATCAATCCCTGTATGATAGGCTCCTGTCGCAGCAACGAAACAAGTTTGTCTCCCGTTCATTGAGCCCGGCATCGCCGTAACTACGGAGTTATCGTGAACGTTCCATTGTTGGATCTGAAAGCCCAGTATCGGGGAATCAAGGCGGAAGTGTTGGCCGTGATGGAAGCGGTCTGCGATGAACAGGGCTTCGTGCTGGGACCGCGCCTGGCGGAATTCGAAAAAGCCACGGCTCACTACGTCGGCAGCCGCCACGCGATCGGCTGTGCGTCGGGCAGCGATGCGCTGCTCCTGGCACTGATGGCCTTCGGCGTTGCCGCGGGCGATGAAGTGATCACCGTGCCGTTCACGTTTTTTGCCACTGCCGGAGCCATCTCACGACTCGGGGCCAAACCGGTGTTCATCGACATTGAAGCCGACTCGTTCAACATCGATCCCCATCAGATTGAAGGTGCGATCACGTCGCGGACCAAAGCCGTCATTCCCGTCCATCTGTTCGGCCAATGTGCCGATATGACCGCCATCAACGGCATCGCCAAGCGGCGGGGCCTCCGCGTCATCGAAGACGCCTGCCAGGCGATCGGGGCGGCGCAGAACGGCCGGCGTGCGGGCATCCTGGCCGACGTCGGGTGCTTCAGCTTCTTTCCGACGAAGAATCTTGGCGGATTCGGCGACGGCGGGTTGATGACCGCCGACAACGACGGGCTTGCCGAAGCGCTCGCCATGCTGCGCGTCCACGGAAGCCGTGTGCGCTATCTCCACGAAGCGGTGGGCATCAACAGCCGGTTAGACGCCCTGCAGGCGGCGGTGCTTCATGTGAAGCTGAAGTATCTCGACCAGTGGACCGAAGGGCGCCGGCGCAATGCGGATCGCTATCAGCGGTTGTTCACAGAGGCGCAATTGCTCGATCGTGTAATCCTGCCTGTCACCACGCCGGGGAACTTTCATGTCTACAACCAGTATACGGTCAGAGTCCGGCAGCGGGACGACCTCAGAAATTTCCTGAAAGAGAAAGGCGTCGGCTCCGAAGTCTACTATCCACTGCCCATGCACCTGCAGAATTGCTACCGCGATCTCGGCTATCACAAGGGGTCGTTTCCCGTATCGGAACGCGCGGCGGAAGAAGTGCTGTCATTGCCCATCTACGCTGAACTGACGGAAGAACAGCAGGCCTATGTCGTTCAGATGATCGGTGAGTTCTATCGCCGGACCTAGTCCGTGCGTTGCGGCGCCGGACCCACGCGTCGAAGCATTCGTTCTTCGCCCAGAACCAGTGCACGGGACAGCCATCGATCGGAGGTCGGCATGAGATGGATCTTGGCGGGATTGTGCATGGGCAGTCTCTTGGGGAGCGGAGACCTTCCGGCGAAGGAGCTTTCGCCCCGCGATATCTATGAACAGACCTCGCCCGCCGTCGTCATGGTTATGGGCCATCCTGAGAGCGGCAAAAGCGGCAGCGCTGGAACCGGATCGATCATTCAGGCTGACGGATTGGTCTTGACCAATGCCCACGTCGTGATCGAGGAGCGAACCGGCAGGCCTTATCCGCGGTTGTCCGTGTTCTTGAAGCCGCCGCGCGTGACGGGGGACAATAAGACTGATCTTTCCCGGATGGTGCGCGCACGAGTGGTGGCTTACTCGAGCCCGCTGGACCTCGCCCTGCTCAAGCTCGAGTCGGCGCCCGCGCCCTTGCCGGTCCTCACCTTCAGCGAGTCCGCGCAGGGCCGGATCGGTGATCGCGTCGTCGCAATCGGACATCCCGAACAGGGTGGGCTGTGGACGCTGACAACCGGCGTGATCAGCGCCGAAGTGGATAATTTCAACGGGGTGAAGGGCAAGGACGTCTTTCAGACCGAGACCGGACTGAATCGCGGCAATTCCGGCGGTCCCCTCCTGGACAGCGACGGGCATATGATCGCGGTCAACACGGCGATTGCCCGTGTGGCGGCCGACGGCCTTCCCATCACCAGCATCAGCTTCTCTCTCAAATCGAGCGTGGCGGCGCAGTGGCTCAGGGAGCAGGGGCTGAATCGTCCCCAGCCGGCGAGTCCGTCGCCGGTCGTCTCGGCGCCAACAACGAATGCCGCGTCCGAGCTTCCGCCCAAGCCGTCTGTGCCTCCAGACATGAAGCCCTCCCCGCCGGCGAAAACACCGGCCCCCTCGCCGGTCAAGCCCGAACCGCCCCAAGCCCGTCCCTATAATCTCGATGCTCTCATCAGCGACCGGGCCAAAGCGGAAGCGGATCTGGAAGGGATGATTTCCGAAATGCGCGGACGGATGAAGGGACGATAGTCCGTGGCTCAGACCTGCGCGGCATGAGGATCTGTCGTCACGGTCTTCAGAATACTACCTGCCCCGTCATTCTTCTCTGGTGCTGCTTCCTGCTCGCCTCAACTTCAGCAAGCGAAGCGAGAAGCGATCTGGACCGTTTCGATCTGCAGGGACACGTCCGCACGGTCGTCACCACATATCCACAGTTGACCACCACCCATCATTTTGATCGCGGCGGCCGCCTGAGCGCGCTCGAGCTGCAACCGGGCACTCAAGCCGGTGCCGTCCGATACGTCTACGTATATGACGACAGCGGGCGGCTCATCGAAGAGGACACCTTCGAACCGGACGGCACTGTTGCTCACCGGAAGATCTTTCGGTACGAAGTCGACGAACAGGGGCGTCCCTCTGCACAAGTGGCCGTCGGGGAGCACGGGCTGTTCGCTCAAGCCGAATTCACGTTCTATGACCGCAGGGGATTACTGGCGGAGGACATTATGGTTACCGCCCAAGGCGTGGCAGAGAAGAGCCTGTTTGACGCTCGCGGCAATCTCGTGTACCACGCGCGGTATCATCACGGACGGCTGGTGTTGGAGGCGACGCATCACTACGACCCTCTGGGCCGCCTGAACGAAAGCCGCTTCTACGGAAACGACGGTGATCCGATGCGGACGGATCGTTACCGGTACGATCAGGCGGGACATCGCATCGAGCAATCGAGCGAGTATTTCCGTCAGACCCATCTTCGCAGAACGGTTGTGGGCTATGAATTCGATCAGGAGGGCAACTGGATCAAGGAAACGGTCCGGCGATGGACGCAAAAGAACGGCTCGATTGCGCTGACCGAGACTGTGGTCAGCCGCGAACGCGTGATTACCTATTATTGACGCTCAATCGGTTTTAGCCTAGCTGGTAATTGCGCCCTCGGAGGCGGAGGACACGTGGCGCGCATACTTCGCCATGACGCCGGACGTGTAGCGGGGTACCGGCAGCTTGACCTTCTTCAGCCGCGCCTTGATCTCCTTCGCCGACAACTCGACGTTCAACTGGCGCTTGGCAATGTCGAACACGATGGTGTCGCCGTTTTTAACAGCGCCGATGGGCCCGCCTCTGACCGCCTCGGGGGCGACGTGACCCGCCATCAGGCCGTGCGTCGCGCCTGAAAAC
Source organism: Nitrospira sp. (assembly GCA_036376045.1). Lineage (GTDB taxonomy): Bacteria > Nitrospirota > Nitrospiria > Nitrospirales > Nitrospiraceae > Nitrospira_C. The sequence continues at coordinate 25,925 of DASVBB010000213.1, read as the reverse complement.
CGGCCGTCGGTCAAGAGCGCGACTGAGTCGCCCAATCCTGCGCCGACGATCGCCGCCGTCACGCCCAACATTTCCCGCATGCCCGGCCCGCCGGAGGGTCCCTCATAGCGGATCACGACCACGTCGCCGGCCTTGATCTGTCCCGCCTTGACGGCAATGAACGCATCCTCTTCCCGGTCGAAGACCTTTGCTGGTCCGCGGAACTGCATCATGGAATGGCCTGCGACTTTGACGACGCAGCCCTCCGGTGCCAGATTCCCCTTGAGAATGACCAGGCCGCCGGTGGCTTTCAGGGGGTTCGCAAGGGACCGCAACACTTGTTGCCCGGGGGTCTCGACGGCGTCTTTCGCCTCTTCGCCGATGGTTCGCCCGGTCACGGTCGGTTGATTTCCGTGCAGGAGACCGGCATCGAGCAACCGTTTGGCCACGAGGGTCGTTCCGCCTGCCGCGTACAGATCCGCAGCGGCGAAGCGGCCGCCGGGCTTTAAGTCGGCGAGGAGGGGAACCTTGCGATTGATCCTGTCGAAATCGTCCATGTTCAGCTTGATGCCTGCTTCGTAGGCGATGGCAAGCAGATGGAGCACGGCGTTGGTCGAGCCGCCGGTCGTGGCGACGGCTGCGATGGCGTTCTCCAGCGACTTTCGCGTAATGATCTGCCGGGGGCGAAGATCCTGCTTCAAGAGGTCCATGACCAGCTTGCCGGATTCGAAGGCCACGTCGTCCTTGCGTGTGTCCATGGCGGGGACACCGTTGCGTCCCATCGGCGACATCCCCAGAAATTCGAATGCGATGGCCATCGTATTGGCCGTGAACTGTCCGCCGCAGGCGCCGGGCCCTGGGCAGGCATGATCTTCGAGATCCTTCAATTCGGCGTTGGTCATCTTGCCCGACGCGTGACGGCCAACGGCTTCGAACACGTCCTGAATGGTCACGTCATGCCCCTGGAACTGCCCCGGCATGATCGACCCGCCGTACAGCATCAGCGATGGGACATTCAAGCGGGCCAGTGCCATGACCGTCCCGGGAATGGTTTTGTCGCAGCCGGACAAGGCCACCACGCCGTCAAAGAGGTGCCCCCGCGCCACGAGCTCGATCGAATCAGCGATCACCTCGCGGCTGATCAGCGAGGCCTTCATGCCTTCCGTGCCCATGGAAATGCCGTCGGAGACGGCGATCGTGTTGTATTCGATGGGGGTGCCGCCTGCGGCCTTGATGCCGGCTTTCACCCGCTCCGACAACCGACGCAGATGAAAATTGCAGGGCATGACCTCGATCCACGTATTGGCGACGCCGATCAATGGACGAGTGAGATCCTCGTCCGTGAATCCGACGGCCTTCAGCATGGCCCGGGCGGGCGCCCGGCCGGGACCGACGAGGAGATCGTGACTCTTGAGCTTGATTTCTTTCGGCATGACATCCTTACTTCTTCTTTTTCTTGTCCTCGTGCTTCTCTTTCTTCGCTTCCGTGTCAATGACCGTCCCTGTAGCGGCATCGATATGGACTTCGGTCACCTTGCCGTCCGCGCCCAGGATCTCGACTTCCCAGACGGTCTTGCCGTGCTTCTTTTCGAGTTCAGCCTCGACCACGGTGCCGGGGACCTTTTCCATAGCGGTTTTGATGGCCTGCTCCGCCGTCACTTTCGCGTCCTTTACGAGATCGGCGATGTTGCCTTCCTTATCATCGCTCCAGGCGGTGGTCCCGAAACCCAGAAGCAGGCTGCCCGCCAGTAGACCGCTGATTACAAGTGCATGCATGGGTCCTCCTTTCGGTCGGAATGCGTTACTGCGCCTTCATATTCGCAGGCGGCATCGGAGCGGCGCCTCCCTGGTGTGGATTGCCCTGCATCGAGCCGTGCGGATTTGTCATGCCGCCGCCGTATCCTTTGCCGCCCTCTTTGTGCTGCTCCATGACCTTCGCGTGCTCGGCCTTCTCCTTGGCGCGTTGCTCGGGCGTCAACAGCGCCATGACGTCTCGCCGTGTCTTGATGGAGGTCATACGCAAGGCCACCTGCATGTCTTCGCTCTGCTTCAGCTTCGCCTCGATCGCTTTGAGATCGGACTTCTCATCATCGGTCAGCGCCTTGAGTTCGCGTTCTGCCACCTGGATATCCGCTTCCGATTTGATCCGGGTCTTATCGAGGTTCAACTGGATGTCCTTGAGCTTCGTGACCTGGTCGGGGGTGAGGCCGATTTCTTGTTCATGCTTGAGCAGATGGCGAATCAGATGGCCGGTGCTGCTGTGCATCATGCCCATGCCGCCCATCATGCCGTGGCCGCGCCCTCCATATCCGTCTTTCCCGCCCCCATGACCGTAGCCCGGTTCGTTGGCTGATACGCCGGAGGCTCCCATGGCGAATGTGAAGACTGCCGCCATGACCAGCGCCGACATTCCTTGTGTTCCGTTCCTCATGCGAAACCTCCTTGTGTTGACGTCCTTTATGCGAGTGATCACAGAACATTATCGCACAAACAAACCGCCCTCGCCCTTCAGTCCGTTGAACAGGAACTGAACGGCCAAGGCGGCGAGCAGCAAGCCCATGAGGCGCGTGATGATTTTTTCCGCCAGGGGGCTCATCCACTTGGCTCCGGATGTCCCCAGAGCCAGGATGCCGTAGCTTGCCAGACCGACCAGGCCAACGCAAGCCAGCAGAATACCTCGATAGAGCCACGACGACGCCTGCGCGTCCAGCAGGATGATGGTGGAGATGGCGGCGGGTCCCGCCAGCATCGGTACGGCGAGCGGTGTGATCGCGATGTCGTCTTTCGCCGCGCCTTCCGCTGTCTCCGCAGCCGTTTCCTGCACGGGCGAACGCTGGGCACGCAGCATGTCCAAGGCAACGAGCAACAGCACGAGCGCTCCGGCGACCTGAACGGCGGCCAGTGAAATCCCCAGGAGGGAGAACAACCATTGGCCGGCGAGCGCGAAGCCGCTCAAGATCATGAAGGCGACGAGACAGGCGACGCGCGCCATCCGCAATCGTTGCGCGAGCGTATAGCGGGAGGTCATGGCGAGGAACGCGGGAACGGTCGCGATGGGATCGACAATCACGAAGAGGGAGCTGAAGGCCAGCACCCCGTATTCGATCGGAGTCATGCGGTCATCGCGTTCGGGTTTGCCGCAACAGCTCCGCACGCGGGTCGGGGTGCGTGCCTTTGGCCAATCGCTGGAAGAGTCCTCGTTCGTCTTCCGTCACGGTTGGAGGAACCACAATCTGCAGATTCAAGAAGAGATCTCCATATCCTCCCCCGGCCGACGGGAGACCCTTATCTTTGAGCCGGAGCTTGCCCTCCGCCTTGCTGCCGGGGGGCACCTTCACCTTGACCGGCTCGGCCAATGTCGGGGCCATCACTTCCGCGCCCAGGACCGCCTCCCACGGATACACCGGCAGGGTGACGTGAATGTCGCTGCCCTGGCGGCGAAAGATGGGATCGTGTTTGATCGTGACATGAAGGTAGAGGTCCCCGCGCTTTCCGCCGCTCGATCCCGGCTGTCCCTTGCCCCCAACGCGCACGCGTGTGCCTTCCTGGACGCCGGCCGGGATTTTGACCTCGATTGTCTTCAATTCCGTCGTCGAACCGGATCCATAACACGTGGGGCACGTCTGCCCGCGCAGGGTGCCGCTGCCCTGGCAGGTGGGGCAGGGAATCGGTTCCCGGAGACTGACCCGTTTGGTGACACCGCTCAACACCTCCCGTAGCGTGAGTTCGACCTCCGCCTCGAGATCTTCGCCGGGCACAGAAAAACCGCGAGCCCCTCCGGCGGTCCGACCCCCGCCACGAAAGAGGTTTTCAAAGATGTCCGAAAAGGCTTCGTTATTGAAGTCCGGTCCGCCTCGTCCTGCCTGTTCCCAGCGGAATCCCTGAGCCCCGGCCCCGGCTTGTTGCCGCGCCTTTTCGAAGGCTTCAGCCTGTTCCCATTGGGCGCCGTATTGGTCGTATTTCTTGCGCTTGTCCGGATCGGAGAGGACTTCGTTGGCTTCGTTGAGTTCCTTGAACTTTTTCTCCATCTCGGTCTTCTTCGACCCGGAATGGAGGTCAGGATGGTATTGGCGGGCCAGTCGACGATAGGCCTTCTTGATGTCGTCGGCCGAGGCCGTTCGAGAAAGACCGAGCACCTGATAGAAATCGCGTGGAGTCGTGGCCATGGTGAAGAAATAACGACGATTTCGCCTAGATCAACCTTCCGGCCTCTTAGCCCGGCACTTCACGCTTGGCGCGCGCCACTAACCGGCAGTACGAGCAGACCTCTGCCGTCGTCGGTTGCCCGCACGTACCGCAGGGATGAAGGAGGGCCTGATCTTTTGCCGCCATCGTGTCGGGTGCCGGCCGCAGTTTCCGCTGCTTCTCCAGAAAGCCCCAATAGAAGTACTGTTTGGTGCCAGGCGATTCAGTTTCCAGCCGGTTGAGCACCTCCTTATAGAGCAGGGTGCGTGCGCCCTGCGCCATCGGACATTCGTCCACGATGTATTCAATCTTATTGAGGATGCAATACGCGGCAAGTTCCCGCTCGGACAGGCGGTAGAGCGGTTTGACTTTTTTCGCGAACCCATCCACCGAAGCGGGCAAGGTCGGTCCTTGCTTTTCCAAATAGTCTTCCTGCCAGTGCAGGACATTACCGAGCAATCGGGCGGCTTCGTCGTCCAGATTGTGGCCGGTCGCCATCACCGCATACTCTTGCTCGATGGCTGCGCGATTGAATTGATAACGTTTGATGGTCCCGCACGTGGAGCAGGTAGGACGATGAGCCAGCTGAGCGAGTTCTTTGATGCCTGCCCCTTCCTCCTGTTCCACCGTATGCGTGTGCAAGGCCGCACCGAGCGGCGCGGCGATCACCTCGGCAAACCGGCGAACCATGGTATGAGACCGTTCGGAGTAGGTGCCGATGCCCAGGTGGACATAGAAGCCGTCCGCTTTGTAACCGAGCTTGAGGAGCATATCCCACAGCGCCAGACTGTCCTTCCCGCCTGAGACGGCCACGAGAATGCGATCATCTTTGCCGAACATCTTTTCGGACTTGATCGCCCGCGCCACCTGGTCATGCATGAAACCCGTAAAGCAACCCTTGCAGAAGGCCGCATGGTGCCTGGGGATCTTGATGACCGCCTTGGTTTTACATTTCGTGCAGTTCATGTCACTTCGATGATACGGGCAGCCTAAGGGGGATTGCAATTGGCAAGAGCTCTGTCGAGGCGCCTGGCAGACAGACGTGCACAGATATCGAGGTTCATTGCCTTCTCGATATGAAAAGGTAAGCTTAGGGTGCTGAATGGTGTTGACTGGAGAGCCTTGATATTAACGTTAAGGGCCTCATGGCTGTTCCTCGTCAAAACACAATCATTGCAGGCATTTGGTTGCTGACACTCGCCGATGCTGTCCGTCAAGGTATCTATTTCCCTGGCGTTATGGCCGAAGGCATTGAGAGATCGGTTCCTGTTCATACATTTGTGTGGGAAATAGTCGTGTTTGGGCTATTGGGTCCGCCATTCCTCATTCTGATGCGAAGTTTGTTAGTGAAGTACGTTCCAAAGCTTCGTCGGAGACGTGGCGGATTGCTTACTCGCTGGATAGATAGACGATGGGGGGCAGGCTCTGTTGAACTATTTGTTCAAAACCTCCGTCCAATGGCGCTCATGGCATTGACAGGTGTCGTTCTAGGATTGGTGGCCTTGCTCTCGTGCCTCTATTTCGAAGCATCCCCTGTCGCATTCAGTTTTGCTTCGTTCTTTCTATCCTCCGGTATTGGTTTTTGGATCGCGCGAGGCCTTGCCGCGCAAGTCAGTCCAGATGGGGCTTTGGCCTGGTAGTACCGGATACGCCATACAAAGACCATTCAGCGCCTCAATTCCCCTGATTTCTTTACAAGTTAGCCCCATTTGCTACAGTTCAACAGAGCTGGCTGACATGCCGTATGCAATGTCCGAACTGTCACAACGATCTCGTCGAGATTCCGACGCTTGAAGGGCCGCAGCTCGACGTCTGTCCCGACCAACATGGTCTCTGGCTGGATAGAGGAGAAGTCAACCTGTTCGTGGAGAACTACCGCGCGCTGGGAGAGACGTCGTCCAGGATGGTCACCGGGGCCATCGCCGTGCAAACGACGAGCTGCCCGAGATGTCAGGGGGCCCTGGATGAAGAAACGGTGCTTACCACGGCCCTCTTTGAGTGCCGGACCTGTCGGGGGTGGTGGCTTCCCAAAGACAGCCTCACGCAACTGAATACGACGGCCCGCGGCGGCGCCGCTCAGATCCTTCTTGATGAGGCGGATTTTTACCGTCGAGCCGCGAAGCGAGCGTTGCATTCGCAGACGAAGCGGCCGGGAGGCGTTCCTCAGCCTCGCCAGGGGTCCCGTACTCAACATCAACACGTATGGTTCTGGACGCTGCTCTTGTTGGCCGCTTTGTTCGTCGCCGGAGCCGTTCTTGCGGCCGGCATCCGGAAGACCGCCGCGCTGGGTCAGTGGGTTGTCCCGCCAGACACGACAGGGGTGTTCCTGGCCTTAGGGGCGTTCGCGGGCATGGGACTTACGCTGTATGGGTTCGTGATCAACAACCGGAAGCGACTGATTGAAAGCATTCCCACTTCTCCCGTTCGCTCATTGGCAGTCGGTCTGGTGGAAGTGAGCGGCCGTGCTCAGGCTGAACGCGCGCTGTTACGTGCCCCGTTCAGTGGAATGCCCTGCGTGCTCTTTTCCTACAGCGTCGAGGAGCGGCGGACATCCGGAAAGGAAACCAGGTGGGAAACAATTGCAAAGGGTACGTCCGAGGAACCTTTCTACGTGCGGGATGAGACGGGCAAGGTGCTCGTCGTCCCGTTTGATGCCCAGTTGATGCTGCCCGACACGAGGACGACTCGGATCAATTGGTCGGGGACGCTACCCGAAGCCACCATCGTCGGACTCTTGAAGTTGGGCATCGCGGTCGACGGATGGTTTGGGGATAAGACCATCCGCTGCAGCGAAACGTTCATTTTGCCTGAGGAGCGCGTCTACGTGATGGGGACTGCGCAGGAACACAAAGGCGCAATCGACAGCGCAGAAAATGCCGCACGACTGTATATCGGTAGCAGCCGGGACAACGAATTCATCATCTCTGATCGGAGCGAGAAGGAGTTGCTCTCGCGCTTGCAATGGCAAGTATGGGCGTCCATCGGCGGAGGGCCTGTGTTGGCAATGCTCTGCCTGCTGTTGATGTTCAAGCTGTACGGCACGGTGCACTAGTCATTCACCAGGAGTGAGATATGAACGGGACATTATTGGTCGGCCTTGGACTCACCTTCGTCGTGGTCAGTCTCATCGGGTATGTCGTGGGCCTTTACAACACGTTGGTTCGGCTCTCCAACAACGTTGATAAAGCATGGTCGAATATTGACGTCATTCTCAAACAGCGTCGCGATGAACTCCCGAAACTCGTGCAGGTATGCAACAGCTATATGAGGCATGAACGGGAGACACTGGAAAGCGTCACGAACGCCCGAAGTGCCTACGGTCGAAGCACGAGCGTAAACGACAAGGCGAAGGCGGAAAATCAGCTCACGAGTGCTCTGGGCAGGTTGTTCGCCGTTGCCGAGCAGTACCCGGACCTCAAGGCGAACCAGCAGTTTCTCATTGCCCAGCAGCGGATCTCTGCTCTGGAAAACACGATTGCAGACCGGCGCGAGTTTTATAACGACTCGGTCAATCTCTACAACATCAGCATCGAGCAGATCCCCGCGGTATGGGTGGCGCAGCAGATCGGTTACCCGGCAAGACCCTTATTGGCGGTGGCGCAGTCGGAGCGAGCCGACGTCGAGCTGGCCTTCGCCAACCGCGCGGCATGACGATCCTAGGATATTTCCCATAACGCGGTCGTCCATCGAGCTGGCGGCCAACCGGGCGCAATCCCGTGAAGGTCGCTTCGGTGGTACGACCGCATGAGCTCCAGGCAGTCGACCAGCCGGCCATCGTTCGCATTGTCCAACATTAGATAGCCACCTTTTTTTATCTTCGGTACTGCTCGTTTCATGCAGGCAAGTCGTGCCCGGCCATCCACGAGGACCAGGTCGAACGTTTCAACTGGGTGAATATCGATGGCGGCAATATAGGAGTCGAAATGTACTCCTGGATTTTCCCGTTCGCTTGGATCGGCGATGAGCGTTCGTACACAATCGTCGGAGGACGTGGAAGGTCCTTCCTGATCGAATGAAGGCTCCCGAAGCTGGTAGACGCAATTGGTGATGTCGCGTTGTTGCAGCGCTTCTGAGACCACTGCATGCCACTGCTTATCGTGCTCCACGGTGAAGACCTCTCCGGCCCGTTGTGCCATGAAAATGGTGGAGGCTCCAGAGCCATATTCAAACACTTTCATGTCGGGTCGAAGATACGTCCTCAGCCAATTGGTGGCGACAAATGGCAGCCAAGGCATCGGCTTTTTCAAAAACGAATAGCCCGGACGAAATGACGCAATCCAATCTGGATAAGATTTCCATGATTTCACGTCATCGACGAAGAGGTAGACAAAATGTGCTGGGTGAAACAACGGGCCCAGGAGGGTAATGATGGTCGACTTGCACTGTGGTGTCATAGGTCCGCAATTGAAGCTTGCACAGTCCAACTGGGATGCTCACCACGAGATTCCGGCTTACGCTCCGCCGAAGGTGTGAGTCAAATGCTTTCCTGGTATTCGATTCTCTTGATCAAGACTCTCCACAATTGACCCAGCCATCTGGGTTGTTAAGCGTAGTAAGCTGGACAATAAAAAAAAGGGCCCGCGCCATTGCTGGAGCGAGCCCTTTCCCTCTTTGGATTTGGCAATGTTTCCATTGCCGTTTTCTAAAGATGCCTCATCGTACCGTAGTGTCTTTAGGGAAGACGCTGGGAAAGTGCCCAGTACGCCTGCCAAAACTTCCTAGCCGGCTGGAGCAGCGGAGAGCAGGCGCACCTCGTGCTGAGGATACGGAATATGAATATGGGCTGATTGAAAGTGCTCAACAACAGCCTGGTTCAACTCGCCTTGCACTCTTCCGAAATCCGCCACCGAGACCCAAGGATCGACAGAAATCGTAATCCCCGAATCGCCCAGTTGGGAGATGCCAACCGCCGGCCCTGGCTCTTTGAGCACACCGGGATTCGAAGCCAGGATAGAACGGACGAGTTCGAGTGCCTCGGTCAGGTTTGTGGCATAGGAGACTGTGACCGTAAGATGGAGTTGCCGGATGGTGCTGAAATTGTGAAGAATTTCTCCGACAATTTTTCTATTGGGGATGACCACACGCGAGCGGTCTGGGTGCATGAGCGTTGTGGAGAAGAGGTCAATGGTCAGGACATCGCCACGGACCCCGAGCAGCGAGATATGTTCGCCGACTCGATACGGTTTGGTAAAGATGATGGAGAGTCCGGCGATGACGTTGCTCAACACGCCTTGGAGGGCCAATCCGACGCCCAGGCCGGCGACACCGATCCCGGCCAATAACGGCGCAATTTGCACGCCCAACTGGCCCAACGCGGCCATCGCCGTAAACACCAATATCAAGACCTGAATCACTTTGACAAGCAGCATGCGAATCGGCGGCTCCATGTCCTGACGCTCGAGCCACTGCTTCGCAAGCCTGCCGGTCCACCGGGCGACCAGCGCACCGATGGCAAAGACCAGGGCTGCACCAAGGACTTGAAACCCATAACGAATGACGTATTCCATGATCAGATCCATTGTCGGCATGAAAACACCTCCTTGATCCACGTTAGTTTTGCTCGAAAAAGTACTTGAAGCTGATGTTCGGATAAATCGCCCTGATGTCGTCCTGCCCCGCCACGGTGAACATCACGCCGATGGCTCCGACGAGCTTCGCGCCGGACTCGTACCGTGCAAAGGTGTACTCGAGACCCGGTTGAATGCCGACGAGCCAAAACGTGGTGGGAGTCGTATTGACGGCATGCCCGTCGAGCCTGCTGTTGAACTGTTGGAGTGTCGCCACCTCCACGAGATAGCCGAATCCCGTGTGCTCGTTGAGAACGTGCTCGAACGCCAGGTGTGTGCTTAACAGGTCGCCTCCATAGACGGTGACCCCCGGTTCAGACCCCGATCCGGGGAAATTGTACGAATAGTACACATTGCCGGTGATCCGGAACGGTTCCAGGTTTTTCCGGACGAGGATGCCCTCCGTGACGGCAACCGCGCCGAAGCGGCTCGAGGGTACGCGCGAGAGCGGCGTGAATCCACCCGGAATCTCAGGTGTGCCGAACCACTTGTTGGTCGGGAGAGACAAGCGGCTATAGATCGAAACCGAAGGTTTCCAAGAATCGGGGTCCTGCACAATCGGCCGGTATTTGAGAATCATATTGGTCGTGCCGATTCCCGCCCCGGACGTTCGCCCGTCCGGCTCAGGCGTGCTGGAACTCCAATAGACCGCAGAGACGCCAAGACCTGCCATCACATGGCGGGTGAGGCCGTAGTACACGGTCACCGCCGGCATGACGGCATCCGGGCTGAACGGAGCGGCAACGGTCTGCGAAGTCGAGCTGCGTTGCGTTTCACCGGATCCGATCATGCCTTGCACATACCCCCGCACGAACCACTGCCCCTGACGAGTCACATCGGCGCTTGAGGTAAACGAGGTGCCGTGAGTCGGTGGATTCCAGCTTTTACGGTACTTGGCCAGTTCCTCCTCGGTCGGAACCCAGTCGAGCGCAAAGGCCGATATCCAATGGACGAAGGTCAACAACATCAGCAGGGCGCACCGGGCGAGCGTGTATCCCGGACGTCTTAGAGCCGCCGGGTTTCCAGACACGCTGGAGAAGCAGGGCGAATTGAAATGCAGTGGAAAGAAAGAATGGCGCATGTTGGCGTGTGAGAACTTATCGACTCTTGTCCACAAGAGCAAAAAATTATAGCGATGCCGAGTGTACTCTGAGAGAAAACCAACCGTCTAATCTGTTCGCGCTCGTCCGTATCCGTCTCCATACAGGCATACAATCCACACATCGTGATCAAGATCTCATCTTTCGAAAAATCACCTAGTTGTGAACGCTCGCCAATCAAGAAGGTCGGCATGCAGATTGCCGCTGTTACTCATTTGGACAATTGCGTCTGTCAGTCTAAACCTGAACGGTCGAACCATATGCAACTGACGTCGATTACGCTGCCGCTGAAGGAAGCCCTGCTTGGCAAAGGTCCGCAAGGGCGAAAATATTTGATTGGTTCCCTTATGGTGCTTGCGGCGCTTGCCATCCGCATGCTCCTTGCTCAACGAAAAGAAACCGAAGTGGAACTGAGGGCCATTGCCTGGCTGCTGCGGGAGGGAAGAAAGCCTTTCAGAGTGCCCAAACCCCAACCGTACGGGGATTTGACTGAACTCAACACCGAGCAGACCATTCTTCGGACGGTTGGGAAGGATCTTCTCATCAACGTGGCCGGCGATGCGTTGCATCTCATCGGGACCTCTGGTGCGGTGTGCGAAAAGAACGGAGACCACGCGTCATGTCTTGTCGCCTCCGATTGGTGCAGGTTTCTGGATCAGGCCTCGCGTGTGCGATGTGGGACAAGCGACAATAAGGAGGCCCTGGCGAGCGGCGAATGGCACTGTCGTCAATCGGGCAGGGAGGCTTCGATTCGCGCGATGGAAACAGGCAAGCCGGTCGATATGCCCTGCAGGGGGGGAATCAATCTGTATGCCGCACCGATCAAAGTCGGCGGAGAACCCGCCGGCACTATTACCATAGGATACGGGGATCCTCCGAAGGATGACCAGCGGCTGGCTGAAGTGGCGGAGCGCTACGGCGTGCCGCTGGAGAAGCTGCGTGAACTGAGCGCCAACATGCCGTCACGCCCGCAATTTATCGTAGCGGTTGCGAAAGCGCGGGTGCGGAGCGAGGCGGTCTTGCTGGGGGAAATTATCAAGCGCAAACGCGCCGAGGAAGCCCTGGCTGATCTGACGAAAAACCTCGAAGAGCGAATCACCCAGCGCACCCAACAGCTCCGGACGATGGCGACTGACCTGAATCTCGCCGAGCAGCAGGAGCGCAAGCGGCTGGCTGCGGAATTGCACGATCATCTGCAGCATCTTCTCGTGCTGGGAAAGATCAAGATCGGACAGGGGAAGCGGCACGCCCCGCCGATTCCTGTACTCACTGATGCGATGAAACAGGTCGACGAAGTCTTGTCCGATGCGCTCCGCTACACCCGGACCCTCGTCGCCGAACTCAGTCCTGCGGTGTTGAGGGATCTGGGACTCCCTGCCGCACTCAAATGGCTGGCGGAGTACATGCAGAAACTCTCCATGACCGTGACGGTGAGTGTGCCGGAACAACCTCAGCTCCCTCTGCCGGAGGATCAAGCGGTGCTGCTGTTTCAGTCCGTGCGCGAACTCCTCATCAACGCCTCGAAGTATGCGGGGACCGGCGCAGCCTCCGTGACGCTCGACTGCCGGGAGGACCAATTACGCATACAAGTGCGCGATGAGGGCGCCGGTTTCGATGTGACGGCCGCCGCCGCGGCAGCCGGGACTGCCACAGGCGGGACATCATCGAAATTCGGGCTGTTCAGCATCCGTGAGCGGATGACCGCATTGGGAGGTTCGTTCGACCTGGAATCTGCCCCGGGGCAAGGCACCACGGCGACGCTGACATTGCCGCTTTTGGCAGCGCAGTAATTCTGCTACGATACCGGCACCCATGCGCCTGCGGCTACCATTATATGGGATCGTTCTGGCGGCCTTAGCGGCGGGCTGCAGTGCTCCGAAGATCGGGTACGACTACGACCGCGGGACGAACTTCGGCCAGTATCGCACGTACGCATGGGGTTCAGGCGCACAGGTGGCGACCGGCGACCGCCGCGTAGACAGTGCCCTTGTCGATGCCCGAATTCGCACCGCAATCGACTCCCAACTGCGTGCGAAAGGCTATATCGCATCCTCCAACGGTAGCCCGGATTTCTTCGTCACCTATCATGCCGGCCTGAAGGATATGATGAAGGGGGCGTCGACTCAGAACTATATCGGCGATCGGGCGCATGGGACATTTACGACGATTAGCGATGTTCAGTCGTATAACGAAGGCACGTTGCTCATCGACATCGTCGATGCCAAATCTCACCAACTGGTCTGGCAGGCTTCAGCGAAGGCCGATGTTGACCAAAGTCTCGGTCCGAAAGAACGGGATGCTCGGGTCAACGGCGTCGTGCACGCCATGCTGGCACACTTTCCACCTCAGTGAACCTTCGCAGGATGGGCATGATGGTGCTACGGTCTCCCTTGCTGGTGCTTCTGTGCCTGGTTGCCGCCTGTGCACCAGCACCGAAGGTCGGCTACGACTTTGATCGCAGCGCCAATTTTACCGCGTACCACTCCTATGCCTGGCTCTCGGGTGATCAGGAGAAGACGGGCGACAGGCGCGCCGACAGCAGCGCGGTGGACATGCGAATTCGGATCGCCGTCGCAACTCAGTTGCGCCTCAAAGGGTATCAGGCGCAGCCAGACGGGAAGCCGGATTTCTACGTGGCGTATCATATTGGCCTGAAGGACAGTTCTCCGAGCCTCTCCACCCAATACTATTCCGACGGAATGGCGGGGCATGCCTTTTCGCATTCGGCGGATTCCCGAACCGCGGGAAAGCCTGCTCCGGCTACCGCCGAGCCCCCTTCCTTGCTCACGGGATCGCTGCTCATCGACGTCATCGACGCTGCGTCACAGAAACTGGTGTGGCGTGGGACTGCCGCCGGCGAAGTCGATCCGGGGCTGACCTCGAAGCAACGGGACGAGCGCACCAAGGTCATTGTTCAAAGCATCCTGTCGCATTTCCCGCCAAAATAATCGTCGTTGGCCGGACGAAGCCCATCTCCGAATCGTCGGAAGCGACTCATCGTTGCGATGTGGGGAGCGGGGAGAGTGCGCTAGAAGGAACCGCCTGAGATGACCGGCCGGATTTCGATCTGATCCTTATCGTGGAGCATTTCGTCTTCGGTGACCAACTCATCGCCGCGGATGACCAGGTGGGCTTCGACGACGAGATTGAGTTCGCGCAAGACGTCCTTGGCGCGTTTAGGACCTTTGATGTCCACGGTTCTTGGGGGGTGGCTCAATTGGATCTGCATTGCGCATCATAGGCCGGCAGGTCGCGCGGGAGCAAGGCAGAAAGGGCTAGATGGCTGCTTCGCGCAAAGATTTGGCCGCTTCTTCCGGCGATACGGGATTGATATAAAACCCGGTGCCCCATTCGAAGCCGGCCACCTGCGTGAGTTTGGGAATGATCTCGATGTGCCAGTGATAGAAGTCGCCCGTTTTCTCATGCAGCGGTGAGCTGTGCAGGACGAAATTGTAGGCCGGTCTCGACAGGACCTTGTCCATGCGTCGGAGCGATTCCGAGAGGATCGGCGCGAGAAACTCAAACTGCTGCTTCTGGCTCTCCTCGAAGTACCCCGCATGGCGTTTGGGCAGAATCCACATTTCAAACGGAAAGCGCGGGGCAAACGGCGTGACGCAGAGAAACTCCGGATTGTCGGCCACGATGCGATCACCGTCCGACACGTCCTGCCTGAGAATGTCGCAGTAGATGCACCGTTCCTTGTGCTGGTAATGGGTACGGCAGCCTTCAATTTCGTTCATGACGCTGGTGGGAATCACCGGTAAGGCGATCAGCTGCGAGTGACTGTGCTCGAGCGTGGCACCCGCCGCCGCGCCATGGTTCTTGAAGATCAAAATGTAGCGCAGACGTACGTCTTTCTTCAGGTCGATGACACGGTCGCGATAGGCCCACAACACATCCTCGATCCGTCTCGTCGGCATGTCGGCAAGGCTCTCCTTGTGGCCGGGACTCTCAATGATGACTTCATGCGCGCCGATGCCGTTCATCCGATCGTAGAGGCCCAAACCCTCACGGCCCAGTTCTCCTTCGACTTGTAACGCGGGAAACTTGTTCGGCACGACCCGGACCGTCCAATTGGGCGCATCGGCCTCGGCCGGCTGCGGACGGTAGGCCATGATTTCCTTCGGCGTGAGCCGTTCCTGGCCCGGGCAGAAGGGGCAGAGCGCGGTTGAGATCGGCCGGATCTGCTGCATCTGCGCAAAGTCGTGCGGCCGGCCGTTTCGCTCCGTGGAAATAATCACCCAACGACCGACGATGGGATCGCGACGTAGGTCAGGCATGGTGTTCTACGAGATGTCCACGCGGTTCATACCCTCCAGACCGCGGCTTCGAACTCCGGCCCAGGGACGGTCAACGCCACCGGATGATGACGGGGATATCGGGCTATCTCCAGGCCGTTGCCGAGGATGAGCAACGTCATCTGCAGGGGCTGCCCCTGTTCGACGTGAACTTCCTTGAAGGGAAGTGCCAGCTCCAACACCTGGTTCCAGGCGATCTGTCCGGAGCGGCTGATCTCCTCCCAACTGCCGTCGTGACGACGTTGTGCCAGCACATAGTGGTCGGGAGCGGAGGGGGAGATTGCGAGTCGATAGCTCTGGGCAGGCGTCTGAAGCCAGCATTCAATGCGGAGGTCGGCCTTCTGGCTCAGCAGCGACGCGTCAGGGTCGAGCCGGACATACAGATGTTCAAAATCGAAGCCGAAGCAGATGGCCGTAAAGAGTCCTTCGGCTTTCCACATCGCACCCAGCGGAGGATTGGGATCGATCGTTCCGGCCCCCCGCCATTCGAAAAAGTCCGTCACGAGTCCGTCGAGCGTCGGACGCAGCAGCGAGAGCGGCTGTGTGATCTGATCACGGCCGAATCGGCGCACTTCACAGACCGGTTGATTCAAAAGGTCTGGCGGCGCCAGACCGGCCAACGTCCAGACATTGCGAAGATGGGTGCGGAATAGCCGGTCGAACTCTTCTTTATACGCGGTATCGAAATCGTCGCCGTACCACCAGAACCAGTCACTTCCCTCGGCGGCGTACAACTCATGCCAAGCGGCCTTAGCCCGATCGGGCGGCAGGCTCGGGCTGATCTCGAGCAGACGGGACCGCGTGTGGCTCAACAGGTCCCATCCGCGATTGTCTTCCGCATGGCCGATCCAGATCTTATAGTCCTGATTGATCCAGGAACCCGAATGCAGATGGGGCAGATGCGGCATCTCCGGCGTGGCGGCGAGCGCCTCCAACATCGTGGCGGTGGTAACGCGGAAACAGCCGCCTTCGTCCAGTCCGCCATGAGACAGCGCCCGATACAGATGCGAGAGGAATTGCTCGCCTCCCTCGTGATAATGTTCCCAGGGATTTTCGCCGTCTAAAATGATGGGCAGCAGCACGTGGTCCTGTGGCGTATCGAGCGCGACCTGTTTGATGCGGCGCAGCACGTCGTCGGCCGCGGTGTCGGCCGTCGTCTTGTGATACAGAAAGCCGAAACCGTCGGACAGATCGCGGTCGCGAAAGACGATCGCCGCTTCTTCTCCGGCCGGTCCCACCCGGTACGGACGATACAGCTGGGAGTGCCGGTGCCACGGCGTCTGCGAACCCTCGAGCGAGCGCGCGAGGATGCCCTCATCGGTGGCCAGCCACCGGAGCCCGACGCGGTGAAGCAGAGGGATCAATTCAGGGCACACGGAGCCTTCCGAGGGCCACAACCCTGAGGGCGGCGTGCCGAACGTGGCCGTATGATATTCCACGGCCTGACGCAGCTGGGCCTCGGCATCCTCCGGCGCGCGAAGCCGCGAAGGCAGCGGCAGGTCAGGTCTGGCCCGTCGTGTATGCTCGGTGTCGATGACGAGCGGAAGGATCGGGTGGTAAAAGGGCGTGGTTGTCAATTCGATCTGGCCGCGGTCGGCCAGCAGGCGGTACATCGGCACGATATCCCGCACGGTCTGTTGTTGCAGCGCCAGGACTTCCTGCTTGTCGTCTTCCGTGAATCCCCGATTCTTCGTGCGTAACGCTGCGAGCCGCGGGTAACGCTGGACCGCTCCGTAGCCGAACCAGGCCAGATTGAACCAGACTTGAAGATCCAACAAGTCTTGAGCGCTGAACTGGCGCGCGAGCCGCTGGAGATCCTGTCCGTCGATGTCCAAGCCGCGCTTGACCAGCAGCTCGTGGTACCGGGGATGGGGTCGAATCATGGTGGCCCAATTGATCGAGAAGTAATGGCGAATGAGGAACGCCTGCTCCTCCTGACTCAGATCGACGGCGCGTCGCTGGGCGTGCTCAAGAAAAAGATCTTTGACCGTCCCCTCACCGATCTCCTTGAGTTGGAGCAGCAGCGAAGGGGTGAAGTTGAATGTGGCATGGACGAGCGGGAACCGCTCAAGGAGAAAGGCCATATCGAAGTAGGCCTTGGTCGCATGAAGACGGACCCAGGGCATGCTCGCGGACCCCGAGACGGGATCGGTGTAGTAGGGCTGGTGCATGTGCCAAAGAAAGCAGACGCGAACAGTTTTCATAGGCAGGTCGAACGCCTGTTGCGGACGTACAGGGAGTATGTCATAGGGATACCCACCATGCAATCAACGGAGCAAAATGGAAAAGGCTTTCGCAGAGACGAGTGAGAGTCCTGCCGGCCACCGGATGCGCGCATGGCTTCCGGTGGCGGCCTTCATGGCGTTGATCTTCTATCTGTCGTCGCTGCCTCATCCCGATGAAGATCTGCCGAAATTTCTCTTCGAAACACTGGGCGATAAATTCTTGCACGTTGTTGAGTATGCCGTGCTGGCCGTCCTCTGCTACCGCGCGTTCCGCCGGGCGGCGGGACCATCCGCGGGCGAGTACGCCGTCGCACTCGCCATCGTCGCGGCATCACTATACGGCGCGACGGATGAAGTGCATCAGGCGTTCGTCCCATTTCGTACCGCCGCCTGGTCGGATTGGGTGGCGGATACCGCCGGTGCTGCGATCGGCGCCGTCATCGCTGCACGATTCATGGAAGGTGCCGTGAAGGACGGCATCTCGTGACAAGTTTTTCGTCTGCCAGTATAATGCCGCGCTGATGGCCACGATCGATCCCGCTACCACCAAACGGCCGCTGGCTCCTCCGGATCGAGCGCTCGTTGCCGAGACAATCCACACCCGGTTGCCGGTTGGGGGAACCTTCAAGAAGCTCCTTCCGCTCGCCGGTGATGCGTCTAACCGGAGGTATTTCCGAATCGAAGTCGGTGATGCCGCAGCGGCCTCCGTCATTCTCATGCAACTGGCGGAGCCTGAGGCCTTCAAGCAATCGGAAGAGGCGGTGAGCGACGCTCCTCACGCAATCGCTGAACTGCCGTTCATCAATATCCAGACACATCTCGCCAAAGCCGGCGTCTCCGTGCCAGAACTCTATTATTACGACCAGGCCGCAGGGTTGCTCTATCTCGAAGATTTCGGAGACCTCACGCTGTCGGAAGCCTGTGCCCATGCCGGCGCTGCCGAGATCGAATCACGTTACAAACAGGCCATCGACATGTTGGTGCGCATGCAAGCCAGGGCGACGTCGCCTGCCGACCCCCGTTGTCTGGCCTTTCATCGGAGCTTCGACGTTCCGCTCCTCATGTGGGAGTTCGATCACTTCTTGGAATACGGCATCGCCGCCAGACAGGGCAGGCCGATGGACGAGGGAGATGAAGCCGCCATGCGGGACGAATTCCGCAAAATCTCCGAACTCCTGGCGGGACAGCCGCGGGTCTTCGTGCACCGGGATTACCATTCCAGGAACTTGATGGTCTCCGGGGAACGGCTTGGCGTGATCGATTTCCAGGATGCCTTGATGGGGCCGGCGACGTACGACCTGGCCTCCTTACTCCGGGATGCCTATATTGCGCTCGACGAATCGCTGATCGATCGTCTCATCAATCACTATCTGGACCAGCTCCAAGAAGGACGCTATCTCTGGACGAACCGGGAGGCGTTCCGGCGGTTGTTCGATTTCACGAGCATTCAACGCAATCTCAAGGCGGCCGGCCGGTTCGTATACATCGATCGCGTGAAGGGCAATCCGAAATTTCTGGCGGACATTCCCCGCACCTTGGGGTACGTCAAACGAAATCTCCACAAATACCCCGAATTGTTCGCTCTGCGCAGACTCATGAGTCGGTACGTGCCCGAATTGCAGTAGGACGTCAGGATGCCACCGTTCTCGTTGTCTCTATGAAAGCGATGATCCTCGCGGCCGGCCTCGGCACGCGCTTGAGGCCTCTCACGAACACGATTCCCAAGCCGCTGCTCCCCATTGCCGGTACCCCGCTCATTGTGTGGAACCTCCTACTGTTGAGGCGCCACGGGTTTCATGACGTCATCATCAACCTGCATCACCTCGGCCCGATGATCGAACAGGCGCTGGGGAACGGATCGAAATACGGCCTGAGGATCTATTATTCGCATGAACCGGTGATCCTGGGGACAGGCGGTGCGATCAAGCAGGCGGAGCCCAACTTTTCAGGAGAGCCGGTTCTGGTGTTGAACGGCGATACACTATTTGAAGTGGATCTGGAGGCGCTCTGCGCCTTCCACCAGCAGCGCCGGGCGGCGGCAACCATGGTGCTGCGATCCGATCCCGACGCCGCCCGCTGGGGCGTCGTCGAAGTCGAGGCGGACGATCGCATCGTCCGCATCACCGGCCGCGGCAGAACGGATGCCGGCGCGACGAAGTCCTGCATGTTTGCCGGCGTCCATATTCTGCACCCGCGTCTTCTGCGCGATGTGCCGAAAGGAAAGCCCTCGTCCATCATCGATGCGTATGTCGCGGCGATTCAACGCGGCGACCTCGTGGCGGGCTACGAGTTGACGGGGTACTGGTCAGACGTGGGAACGCCGGAGCGCTATGCCCAGGCCGAGCATGATGCGACCAGCGGGTTGATCAGACTCAGCGAACGGCTCCCCGCCAGTCCCCTAGCCTGAGAACCATAGAAAAGGTTTCCTACGCTCGCGTCTCCGCGACGACGGTTAGGCCTTGACCGCAGGAAACGTCACTTCGTCCGCCTCATCGCCTCGACCCTCAAGCTTTTGTCGTTGCTGTCTCAACAGGCGTGCCAGGTACGTGCGCTGGAGCTTGAGACGCTCGGCCGCCTTCGTCTGATTGCCGTCGGCATCGCGCAGGGCCTGTTCGATGATGTGGCGGCTGTGGGCTTCCATCGACTCATGATAGGGCAGCCGGAGGTAGGAAAGGGCATCGCCGCTGGTGTCGCCCGAGGTGAAGTCGAGCGCCAGCACGTCTGATTCGATCACGTCCGTGTGGCTCAGGATGACGGCGCGGGCGATCACATTGTCCAGCTCACGAATGTTGCCCGGCCAGGAGTAGCTTGCCAAGGCATCCATGGCAGCAGGGCTGAACCACATGCCGGGACGCTTCGCCTCCTTCGCGTGCCGGCTCAAGAAGAATTTGGCAAGCGCCGGAAAATCTTCGAGCCGCTCGCGCAGCGGAGGAAGCGTCAAGCCGATCACGTTCAGACGGAAAAACAGATCCTCGCGGAAGCCCCCGGCCTTGACGGCCTGCTTTAGATCTTTGTTTGTCGCGGCGATGATCCGGATGTTGACCGACACGAGTCTCGTCCCGCCGACCCGGTGGAATTCGCGATCCTGGAGTACGCGCAAGAGCTTGGCCTGCAGCGGCAACGACATGTCCCCGATCTCGTCCAGAAAGACCGTGCCGCCTTCGGCCATTTCGAGCTTGCCCTTCTGCAGGCGATCCGCGCCGGTAAAGGCGCCGCGCTCGTGGCCGAAGAGCTCATTTTCTAACAAGGTCTCGGTCAGGGCGACACAGTTGATCACGACGAGCGGCATGGCATGGCGCGGGCTCCATTGGTGAATGGACCGGGCCAGCAGCTCCTTCCCTGTGCCGCTCTCGCCCAAGAGCAGGACGCCGGCATCCGACTTGGCGGCCCGCTGCGCCGCTTCCAGCACTGTACGGATCTTCGCGCTGGTGCCGATGATTGCGGCGTAGCGGCTGTCGACTTCGCTCTTGAGGCAGGCGACCTGCCGTTTCAGTGACGCCCGCTCGAGGGCTTTGGCGATGACGATCAATAAGTGATCCTTATCGAGCGGTTTCGTCAGAAAGTCGTACGCCCCGTGCTTCATGGCCTCCACGGCCGCCTCGATTGAGCCGTGCGCCGTCATCACGATGACGGGGATGTCCTCGGCATGTTTGACGGACGGAAGCCGCTTCAATACGTCGAGGCCGCCGAGCCTGGGCATGTCGAGATCGAGCAGCATCAGGTGCGGCGCTTCTTGTTCGACTTTCTCAAGCGCCTGCAGACCGTCGCCGGCCACGAGCGTGCCGTACCCGGAGGCTTGCAGGCGATCCTCCAGCATCGTCGTGATGTCTTCATCGTCGTCGACGATCAGAATTTTCGCGCGCATGTCCTCCTCCTCCCGTGATCTTAGCGACGCATCAGTCTTCCATGACGTGAATGACGAGTCCCGTCAGCGGTTTGGGATAGAAGTACGTCGACTTGTGCGGCATCCGTTCGCCCGCCGTGGCGACAGCCTGTACTTCGCTCACCTTGGTGGCGTTCAACAGCAGGGCCCCGGTTCCCGTACCGTCAGACGCCCAGTCGAGGGCCTCGTGATCATCCTTGGTGTACACGATGGCTTCCTGCTCCTGCTGGGTGGGACAGAGCGCGCTCACGACGAGCTGCTGCAGCAGCGAGACGTCGAGCTTGGCTCGCGGAGAGGCATTCGTATCCGGACGATGCGACGGCTTGAGAGCAAGCGTGACATACCGTTGTTCCCCCTTGAGCGCGAGACCGAACGTCGGTGTCGTGCGCCCGTGTGTGCGAAGCGCTTCGATGAACCTGGCCCGCACCGCTGGCTTCGTGTCACTCGAAAAAGGGAACTCAGTCCAGTCAAATGTGTCTCCGAGCTGCGCCTTTACCGTGGCGTATGGCGGTAACGGAGTGGTTGTGACGCGGTGTGTGGGAAGCACGGTCAACCCGGGGTCTTCGAGCGGCGACAGCAGCATCAGGACGCCGTCGTAGGGTTTGAGCGAGTCCGAGGTCCCGGCCTGTTCCCGGCGAAAGCGCTGATAGTTGAGCGCCGTTTCATACCGGTGATGTCCGTCAGCGATGAAGAGCGGCTTGCTCCGCATGATATCCACGATCTGGCCGAGGACGGAGGGATCCGTCACGGGCCAAAGCTGCTGCCGGCACCCGTTGTCGTCTTCGAAGTCGATCTTGGACGGCTGGCCTTTGACGGCCCGCTCGAGCAAACCGAGAATCGCGTTCTGCGGATCAGCATAGAGCAGCCAGATGGGGCTCAAATTGGCCTTGCAGGCCTTGAGCAGATTCAAGCGATCGGTCTTTGCCGCCGATCGCGTGTTTTCATGCGGATAAATGTGGCCTGAGTCGAGCGGCTCGAGCTTCGTGGTTGTCAGAAAACCTCGCAGAATTTTCCTGGGTGCGCGTGCATCCGAGGAGGGCGGCGCGTATTCGATGGTGTGGTAGTAGAGGGCCGGCTGCACATCCCGCTTGAGCGCTCCGCTGTTGATCCAGGCTCGCAGCGTGTCGGCGGCCCGTGTATACCGATTCTTGGTGGCGTCGTCGCCGGCGTGATCGATGCCAAGCTCGAGTCGGATGATGTTTTGCGGATGCCTGTCGTGGAGGGCCTTCTGTCCCGCCGCATCGATGATGTCGTAAGGAGGCGCCACGACATCTCGGACCGAGCCCACCGCCGCCGGGTCGTACAACGTCCCACGAAACGGAATAATCTGTGCCATGTGTGCCTCTTCCTCTTGGAGTGATAGTCGCCAGCGTTATGCTCGTGGGACCATCGATGGACGGTGCACCAACGGCGTGCTGGACGGACTGTGAAGGCTGGGCCGCTGTCCACGTTGCCCTGCCGGATGCCGAGTGGCACCGGCTGCGCGGAGGCGGCTACCGGTCGCGGGTCACCATGTAATCGGCGGCAGCCGAGAGTGCCCGTCGAGCCGTACTGTCTTCGAACTCGCTCAACTCTCGCTTGGCCGCGGTGATGTAGGCCTGAGCATGGTCCAATGCATAGACGATGGATCCGTACTCATCCATGAGGCCGATCAACCGTTGTAAGTCGTCCTCCTTCAAGGTGCGCGTTTCCATCCGGTCCTTGATCATCTGCCGATCGGCGTCCGAGCAATGGGTCAGGAGATGGAGCAGTGGCAGCGTCGCTTTGCCCTGACGGAGGTCCTGTCCGAGTGTCTTGCCTAACGACGCACCGTTGGCCGTGTAATCCAACGTATCGTCGACGACTTGGAATGCGATGCCGAGATATTGCCCGAATCTGAAGAGGCAATCCTGCTGGGCGTCCGACGCCTCCGCCAGGATCGCACCCATCCGGCAGGAGGCGGCAATCAGTCCTGCCGTTTTGTGCTCAACGATCTTGATATAGTCCCCTTCCGGCATCGCCGGATTGCCGTTGTAGTACAATTGCAGGACTTCGCCCTCTGCCATCTTCTTACAGGCTTCGGCTAGCACCTCATTGATCCGCTGACTGCGGAACTCGACCACCTGGCACATGGCCTTGGAATACAAATAGTCGCCGACCAAGATGCTGACTTGATTTCCCCAGACTTTTCGTGCGGTTTGACGGCCTCTCCGGATGTCCGCGTCGTCCACGACGTCGTCATGAAGGAGGGTGGCCGTATGGATAAATTCGACCAGGCTGCCGAGTTGATGGTGCTCCCGGCCGGCGTAGCCGCAGAGACGGGCGCACAGGAGGAGCAGGAGAGGACGGATGCGCTTGCCGCCGCTATTGAGGATATGCGCGGCAACGGTATTGACCAGGGCCACGCTCGAGGTCAGGTTTTTGTGGATCCGGTCCTCGACCCCTTCAAGCTCACTTCGATAGGCGTCCCAGACGTCCGCCATCGTATGAATCGTGGAGGTGACAGGACCCTGTGGCATGCGGCGGATGGTAGGGCAGCGCAGCAAACAAAGTCAAGGGAATCGCAACGAAATCCATGCATTGGTCGGCTTGACAGAAGAACGAACCTTCAATTAATCTGACGCACGAATTTCCCATGGGATCATGCCTCACGAGGAACGAGGTTCCGCATCCCCTGAGTCCTCTCGATAGGGCCTCTACCCAGCAGGAAAAAGACCTGCCTTTTTCACGAGATAGGTAACATGGAACTTCCAGGGCTTCCACCGAAGCAAGGCCTCTACGACCCTCAACACGAAAAAGATTCGTGCGGGATCGGCTTTGTCGTCAACATCAAAGGTCAAAGATCGCACGAAATCGTTCGCCAAGGTCTGCAAGTTCTCGAAAACCTCACGCACCGCGGGGCACAAGGCTGCGATCCTTGCACCGGCGACGGCGCTGGGATTCTCTTACAAGTCCCGCACGAATTCTTGCGGCGCGCGGCCGGTGATGTTGGCGTCAAGTTACCGGGAGCCGGTGAGTATGGCGTCGGTCAGGTGTTTCTCCCCCCGCATGCGGCGTCGCGCCAGCAGTGCGAAACGCTGTTCGCCAAGATCATCCATGACGAAGACGCACGGCTGCTTGGTTGGAGGGACGTGCCGGTCAAGAGTGATACGATCGGCGTCCAGGCCCGGAAAACCGAGCCTTTCATGCGCCAGGTGTTCATCGCCAGGGACGCGCTGAACGAAGCGCAATTCGAGCGCAAGCTCTACGTCATCCGCAAGCTCGTCGAGAAGGCAATTCGTGAAACGGCCATTGAAGGCCGCGAGCACTTCTACATTCCGAGCCTGTCCGCGAGCACCATCGTCTATAAAGGCTTGCTGCTGCCGCACCAGATGGCAGCCTACTATCAGGATCTGACGGACGCGAGCATGGTCAGCGCACTCGCGCTCGTGCACTCCCGCTTCAGCACCAACACGTTTCCAACCTGGCCGCTCGCGCATCCCTACCGCCACATCTGCCACAACGGCGAAATCAACACGCTCAAAGGCAATGTGAACTGGATGAAGGCCCGGCAGGGGCGCCTGCATTCGGAGCTGTTCGGCAAGGATATGGAAAAACTCTTTCCGATCGTCTACGAGCAGCAGAGCGATTCTGCCTGCCTCGATAATGCGCTTGAGTTTCTCCTGCTGGGCGGCCGCTCGCTGCCCCACGCCATGATGATGTTGATTCCAGAACCCTGGGTGGCCAATCCGCAGATGGATCTCGATCGCCGCGGCTTCTATCAATATCACGCCGCGATGATGGAGCCCTGGGACGGCCCGGCGGCCGTCTGTTTCACCGACGGCAGGATGATCGGCGCGACGCTGGATCGCAACGGCCTTCGCCCGTGCCGGTATCAGGTGACGACCGACGGCACGGTCGTGCTGGCGTCCGAGGCGGGCGTGTTGCCGGCCGATCCCAAAACCATTCGGATGAAGGGCCGGCTGCAACCGGGTCGCATGTTTTTGGTCGACACCGTTCAGGGCCGCATCATCGACGACGAGGAGATCAAGGCCGATATCGTGGGCCGTAAACCGTATCGCAGCTGGGTCACGCAGTACGGCGTATCGCTGGATGAGTTGCCCGAACCGTTGAACGTCCCGCAGCCGGATCATCCGACGATCCGCCAGCGGCAACAGGCGTTCGGTTATACGGTCGAAGAGCTCAAAATGGTGATCACGCCGATGATCGTGACCGGCGAGGAAGCCATCTCGTCGATGGGAACGGATACGCCGCTTGCAGTGCTGTCCGACCGCCCGCAACTGCTGTTCAAATATTTCAAGCAATTGTTCGCGCAGGTCACGAATCCGCCTATCGATCCAATCCGCGAGCAGCTCGTGATGTCGCTCGTGACCAACATCGGTCCCAAGCCCAACTTAATGGACGAATCCCCTGAATCCTGCCGCCGGATCAAGGTGCAGCAGCCGATTCTGACCAATGCCGATCTGCAAAAGATCCGCGGCATTTCCGATCCCAACTTTAGAAGCAAAACCCTGCGGATGCTGTTCCGTGTCGCCGAAGGGCCCGACGGATTGGGTGCGGCGGTCGACGCCATGTGCAGAGAGGCTTCCCAAGCGATCAAGGACGGCTATAAGTTCCTCATTCTGAGCGATCGCGGCGTCGATGAAGAGTGGGCACCGATTCCCAGCCTGCTCGGCATCTCCGCGGTTCATCACCATCTCATCCGCGAA
>DASVBB010000205.1:0-20878 GCA_036376045.1 Nitrospira sp. | reverse complement strand
CTTGTCCATCGACGCGCTTCGAGATGAGCTTGCGGCCAGCGCGTCGATCCAGCACATCTCGCGCATCCCTGCGCACATCCGCCGGCTCTTCGTCACCGCGCATGACGTCCCGCCGGAACACCACGTCCGCATGCAGGCGGCATTTCAACGCTACAGCGACAGCGGCGTCTCAAAAACCATCAACCTGCCCTCCTCCGCCACGACCGCCGACGTGGCAGAGGCGTTTCTCCTGGCCTATCAGCTTGGCTGCAAGGGCTTGACCGTCTTCCGGAACGGCAGCAGGGAACACCAGGTCCTCTCCTGCTCCCCCGCGCAGCCTTGCTGATGGCAATTGCGGCATAATCAAAGGGAAAATTGACTCTCGAGGGGGATGGTGATAAGAAGGGTTCGATTGTTCACTTGGGAGGTCTTCGATGGCCCGTCAGCCGGAACCGGATTTAGAATTTACGGAAGAGGAATTGGATCAGACCACCGCCACGAGACCCGCCTCTCCGATGAAACCCGGAAAGAAATCGCGGGGCAGACGGCCGCTGTTGTGGATTTTCCTGCTCCTCTTGGTCGGCGGAATCGGCTACCTCGCTATGGAACCGGAACAACTTGCCGACTGGCTGGCTCCCTTTACCGGTGACAATCAGCCCGAGCAGTCCACTGTCGCGACCAGGACGAAGCCGGTGCCCCCGGCCACTCCTCCGTCCGCTTCGGCACCGACGACTCCGCCACCGCCTCCGGCCGCGTCTGAAACCGCACCTCCCGCACCGACAGGACCGACCGGTGCTCCGGCCACGCCGCCTCAGGCACCGCCGGTTTCAGGAACGCCAACGACGCCTCCGCCGGCACCCACAGCGACCATCGCCTCTCCGATGTTTGCTGAAGGGCAGAAGGTCACAGCGATCGGGAACCCGACGGCTCCTGCCGAAACGATTCCGCTGTCCCTGGACCCTGCCGGCACCAAACCGGGCCCTGTGGTTCGGCCGGGCGTCACACTGAGCGTGCTCGACGGCGATCTCCAGCCGGCCGGCTGGGTGTACTCCGTGCGGACCGACGACGGTGTCAAAGGATGGATTCCGGAAAAGCGGCTGCGCTTGAAATTCTGAATCCATTCCCCTGGTTCTTCGGCCCGTTTTTTGTGACCCCTGTGCTATAATCCGCGCCAAACCCCCAGCATGAGCTTCCCGTCGTTTCTATGTCGACACTTCAAGCCCTTATTTTCGATTTCGACGGCGTCATCGCCAACACCGAGCCCTTGCATTTTTCCGGCTTGCATCAGACGCTGAAAGAAATCGGTATCGAACTGACGGAAGCGGAGTACTACGCCGATTACCTCGGGTTCGACGACCGCAACTGCATTCTGGCGGCGCTTGGGACGCACCATCGTCCGGCCGATGCCGCCACTGTCGAACGTTTGATGAAGCGCAAGGCTCAAGCCTATCTCGAATCGGTTACGCGGCATCACGTGATCTTCCCAGGCGTTCCCGACTTCGTGCGGAATGCCGCCCGCACCTATCCTCTGGCCATCGCATCGGGCGCGCTGCGGCATGAGATCGAATACATTCTTGAGAGCGCAAGTCTGCGAACTGCGTTTCTGCACATCACGAGTGCCGAGGACGTGACCAGAGGCAAACCGGACCCGCAGCCGTTCCTGCTCGCATTGAAAGCCCTTCAGCAGCACGATGCGAGTCTGACCGCCGGCTCGTGCCTGGTGATCGAAGATTCGCTTCCTGGAGTGCGCGGTGCTGTCACCGCCGGCATGAAAGTTCTGGCCGTAGCCAACACGCATACCGTCCAGGACCTGCATGAAGCACACGCCATCACGCACAGCTTGTCGGAAATGAGCCTGAGCGATCTGCGGACCCGCCTCTGGCCAGGCAGCATGAAGGGATGAACATGAGAATTTGCTCGCTGGTCCCCGGCGCAACCGAGGTTGTCGCCTTGCTTGGGTTCGGCGACGCGCTTGTCGGGATCAGTCATGAATGCGACTATCCCTCAGCTCTCCGCGGCGTACCGGTGATGGTGCGGCCGGCCATCGATTCGGACGCCACGTGCAGCGGCGAGATCGACCAACAGGTCAAAGCCCTGGCATCGTCCGGCCGGCCACTCTATCGTGTGGATGTCCAGGCCTTGGCCCAGGCGCGCCCCGACATCATCCTGACCCAAGACGTCTGTCATGTCTGCGCCGTAACGCCGGGGGAGCTCGAACGAGCCATACGATCGCTCCCGCACAGGCCCCAGCTCCTGACGCTCGCCCCCCAATCGCTCGCCGACGTGATCGACGACGTGGAGCGTATCGGTGCGGCACTTGGTGCGGCATCTCTGGGGCGTGATCTGTGCCAATCTCTCAGAAGCCGGATCGCCGCCGTACGCACTAAAGCGGCCGGCCGGTCAAAACCGCGCGTCGCCTGCCTCGAATGGCTCGCCCCGCTCTACGCAGGCGGTCACTGGGTCCCTGACATCGTGGAGATCGCCGGAGGGCAAGATGTGCTGGGGCAGGCCGGCCAGCCGTCGCGTCAGGTCACGCTGGAAGAGGTGCGCGCCGGAGCCCCCGAGATCGTCATCCTCATGCCCTGCGGATTTTCGCTCTCCCGAACGGTCTCCGAGCTGACCGCTCTCTGCCGGACGGATGCCGCGTGCTCGGACTTTCTGCAGTCCGCGCCCAGAACATATGCCGTCGACGCCGGCTCGTACTTCAGCCGTCCCGGCCCCCGCCTCGTGGACGGCCTCGAACTCATGGCAGAGCTTTGCAGCGACATGGAACGCTCAAATCCATCCGATGCGGTCCTCAACCTCACAGGGCACGGATGCCTCGCAGGCCACTCGCTATGACCATCACGGCCGCGGACGCTCAGGCTTACTGCACGAATCTGACGAAACAGAGCGGCAGCAATTTCTATTATTCGTTCCTGTTCCTGCCGAGTACCCAGCGTGAGGCGATGTATACCGTCTATGCCTTCTGCAAAGCGGTCGATAGCGCCGTCGACGAGCCCCCCGCCGGAAGCGATCCCAAGGAAGAACTTCGCCGTTGGCGGGCCGAACTCGATCTGGTCTATGGCGGTGAGCCGACCTGGCCGCTCATGATCAGCCTGGCGCACCACGTCAAGCGGCTCTCGATCCCCAAGGCGTACTTCGAGGAGCTCATCAAGGGTGTCGAGATGGATCTGGCGACATCGCGCTATGGCACCTTCGAAGAATTATCGTTGTATTGTTACCGCGTCGCCTCAATCGTCGGCCTGATCTGTCTGCACATTTTCGGACCGACCTCCGCCCAGGCTCAGGACTATGCCGTCGATCTCGGAATGGCCTTTCAGCTGACCAACATCCTCCGCGATCTCGCCACGGACGCCGAACAAGGCCGCATTTATCTTCCGTTGGAAGATTTGGCACACTTCGGATGCAGCGAAGCGGAATTCCTCGAACAAAAACAAAGTCCCCGGCTGCACGAGCTCATCCGCTTCGAAGCGCAGCGCGCCAGGACCTATTATCAGAAAGCCCATGCCGCGCTGGCCTCTCTACCGAAGAAAGATCGTCGGGCGCTGACCGTCGCTGAGATCATGAGAGCGGTGTACTCTCGCATTCTCGAACGCATCGAACGTCCCGATCATGTCGCCTTCGGCCCTCGCGTCCGCCTCTCCACGTCCCATCGTCTGGCGACTGCGGCCGGTGTCTGGCTTCGCTCGAAACTCCCGTGACGCCGGATGGCCGCCAATCGGTGCTCGTGATCGGCGGCGGCCCAGCCGGTCTGACGGCCGCCTATCGACTCGCATTGCACCGCCTTCGGATCACCCTTATCACACCGTCCGCTCGAATCGGCGAGCATGTGAGGCGCGAAAGCGACCCCCCCGTCACCATCCTGGGTTGTCATCGGGCAACGTGGGCGCTTTTGCATGAGCTGGGCATTCGGCCGTCTCAGCCGGCGTTCGCCGAGGCTCTGTTGGAATTCTTGCTGCCGGGCGGGCGAGTCGTTCGCTATCCAAAAACGCGCTTTCCGACGCCCATCCGGCAACTCCTGACGATCGGACGCTTTGCCGGACTAGGAGCAGGTGAACGATGGAAACTCCTTTCTTGGCTGGAACAGCTGTGGGAGGGATCGCTCGAATTGCCGGCGGACCTCGAACAGCGCACAGCGGAGGGTTGGCTGAACACGCTCTCCCATGGGCCATCAACCCGACAGACCATCTGGGCTCCGCTCGCTCGCTGGCTTACCGGCAATGATCTCCGGCAGCTCTCGGCGGATGCGTTCGTCACTGCATTGAAACCGTTCTTTCTCTCGGAGGCGGCGGACAGCCGTATTTGGGTGACCGGACACACCTGGGATCGAACGTTCGTGCAGCCAGTGACCGATGCCCTTGCGAAGGCGGGAGCCACGGTATGCGTAGGACAGCGCGCCGTTCGATTCGAGTATCACAACGATCGGATCACCGGCCTACGCTTGAACGACGGCAGCAACCTTCAGGCCGATTGGTATGTCGCGGCCCTGCCGCCGCGTGATCTGGCGGCCATGCTGCCTGAGCGATGGCTCACACGCTATGGCTATTTCCAGCACATCGTCGATCTTGAGACGCTCTCCTCCACCATCATGCAAGTCCGAACAACGGAACTGATCGCTAGCCCCCGTCATATCTTGATGGGCGACGGACCGTTTGATTGGATGACCTGTAAGCCGTCACAACTCGATCGCGGTGTGGTTGCACTCGTGACGATGCCGCATGATCAAGCCGTCAAGGATCCCATCCAGCGCGTCGCCGCGCTGCTTCGATCTCTCCGCCTGCTTCGACCCGACCGGCAGATTACCGGATTCCGACAAGAAGACCGGGCCTATTCGGGGCTGGCACTGCCCCCCGGCTCGAAAGTCCGGCGACCGCTTCAACAGAGTCCAATTCCCAATCTGCTATTAAGCGGCGCCTGGACCGACACGGGCTGGCCGGCAAATCTGGAAAGCGCCGTGGTCAGCGGCGAGCGATGCGCGGAGAGCATTTTGCAACACGAGCAACGATCGTCTTAACATTTCCTCGTTGTCATTTTCTCCCGTTGACAACGTTCTATACCGCTCCTAAGATGCCCCGCGTCGATTGCTGCTTCATCATGACGCTCCAGGAACTCGCGAAATCTCTTCACAATTGCCAGAAGTGCAAGCTGGCCAAACTCGGCCGGACCCAAGTGGTGTTCGGTGTGGGGAATCCTCACGCGAGCATCATGTTCGTCGGTGAAGCGCCGGGCTTCAACGAAGACCAGAAGGGCGAGCCGTTCGTCGGCGCGGCGGGGAAGCTGCTGAACGACCTCCTGGCTTCGGCAAATCTGTCACGCGACCAGATCTACATCGCCAATGTCATCAAGTGCCGGCCGCCGAACAACCGCGATCCTGAACCCGACGAAGTGGAAACGTGCAAGCCGTTCCTCATGCAGCAAATCCAGATGATCCGACCCAAGTTGGTCTGTACGTTGGGCAACTGGGCAACCCAGACGCTGCTGGAACGGAAGGTCGGCATCACCAAGGTGAAGGCGCAGGCCTTTTACATGAAAGATTTTGTCATTTTCCCGCTGCTGCATCCGGCCGCTGCTCTCCACCAGGGCAATCTGCTCGACACGTTGAAGGAAGATTTCAAGAAACTGAAAGAGTTTCTCGACAAGCACACGCAACCGCCGCCGACGGAAGCCGATGCACCGGCCGCACCAGCCCTGAATATCGAATCCCCCAATCCTGCTCAGATGGACTTGTTCGGATAGTAAGGATCATGCCGTCGCTGACCGGATGAATCGGGACACAACAAGCCGAAGCGAGCGACGCTTAGTTGGGTGCGACCGTTTCTGTGCCAAGCGTGCTGAGTGTAGGGCGAGCCGGCAGGCGCCGGCAACGCGGCAGCAGGGCGGGTGTGAACTCCGAATCAAGCCTTAGCGGATTTTTCCTTGGAGGATGTTCCTGACGAATCCTCGGCAGGCTGCTCATTACTCTCACCTTCAACAGCCGTCTCTTCCGTCTCTTCTTCCGGCACGTCGAACCACTGCACCAGCATCTCATCCCACCAGGCTTCATCGACGTCGGTGCCCGGATCGATGCCGAGAAACGCCACATCGTCCTTGGTCAGATCGGTTCCCACTTCCTTCGGCTGGTGCTTCGCCCGCTCGATCACTTCCTTGGTCGCAAACCCGCCGATGATCCAGGAATCCGGATCGGCGCGGCGTGATTTGTAGGCTTTCAGGCCGACCTTTAAATACATGAAGACCTGCTGTTGGACCGGATCGCTGACCCCCGACTGAGGCAGGCTGAGGGTCTTTTCAATCTTCTTGCGCCAATGCCGATCGTCGTAGCGCGACGTCACGAGTTGGAGCATTTTCTTTCCGAGATCGACATCAAGCGGCATGCCACTCCTCCATCCGTTTACTTTCGACCGTACTTGCCCGTGAACGAGGCTTTTCCCAACTTGTTCTGATTCAGGTAATAGCCCACCATCGCGCCGGAGGCTTCTTTCTGCAAAGGCAATTGATCCACTTTCAGCGCATACACCGTAAAAATGTACCGATGGGGCTTATCCCCGGGCGGCGGGCACGGTCCGCCGTAGCCCGGCTGCCCGAAATCCGTCATGGATTGGATACTGCCTTGCGGCGCTCCTGCACTCTCGGGCTTCCCCGCCCCCGCAGGCAGCGAAGTGGTATCGGGAGGGATATTGAAGATCACCCAATGCCACCACCCGCTTCCGGTCGGCGCATCCGGATCGTATACGGTGACGGCGAAACTCTTCGTGCCTTTCGGTGCACGCTCCCAGCGAAGTTCAGGTGAGGTGTTCGTGCCGGTGCAGCCGAAGCCATTAAATACATGTTCATTCCCGATGGTGCCTTTATCTTTCACGGTCGGACTGGTCAGTCGAAAATCGGCTGCCGACGCGACACCGGGAAGCACGACCATGGCGAAAAACACGCTCCATATCCGTCGCATAACCACTCCTCTGTTCTCTGTCTATTTGACCTTCTGATAGGTTCCCATCAACCGGGCTTCACTGAGAATGTGCCCCTTCATGGCTTCTTCGAGCTTGGCCTTGGTCGGCTGCTTGAGATCCGGCAGCACCGTATCAAGCGCATACAACTTATGAAAGTACCGGTGGCGTCCGATCGGAGGACAGGGTCCTCCATAGCCTGTGCGCCTCCAGTCGTTCGTGCCCTCCTTGGTCCCCTGAGGCAGAGTCCCTGCGCTTTCCGGCAGGCCGTCGGTGGTCGGTGGCAGGTTATACAACACCCAATGCACCCACGTCATTTTGGGCGCCGATGGATCCGGGGCATCCGGATCATCGACAATCAGGGCCAAACTCTTCGTCCCCGGCGGGACATCAGACCAGGAAATCGGGGGAGAAACGTCTTTCCCCTCGCACGTGTAGTGAGCAGGAATCGCCCCTTCATGGCCGAACGCCGTCGACACGATCCGCATGTTGCCCTCCCCTCGGGCGGAAACGGCCGTCGCCGTCATCGCGGCCGTCAACAGCACGGCACACAACACCCGATCGATATGTGGAGGTCGGCCCGTCAATTGCCCGCAACCATCATTTCGGCGATTTTCACCGTCGGGCTTGCGATGCGCCCGCGAAACACCAGATCGCTCCCGATAACCTCGATGTCGCGGAACATGTGCTTTAAATTTCCGGCGATAGTAATCTCCTCCACCGGATAGGCCAGCTCGCCGTTTTCAATCCAGAAACCGCCCGCGCCGCGGGAGTAATCGCCGGTCACCATGTTGATTCCGAACCCAATCAATTCGGTCACATAGAGTCCATCTTTGATGTTTCTGATGATGTCTTCCGGCGAACGGGTACCCGGTGTCAGGTAAAAATTCGTGGGTCCGACCGTGGGACTTTCGCCCACACTTCTCGAGGCATTGCCGGTCGACGGCAATCCCAGCTTTTTTCCGGAATAGGTATCGAGCAGATAGCTGGTCAATACGCCCTTATCGACGATCGTGTTTTTTCTCGTGGGCAGCCCCTCACCATCGAAAGGCCGCGACCCGAGCCCCCCGATCATCCTTCCATCGTCGTAGACAGTAAACCAGTCTGGCGCCAGTCGTTTGCCTAACTGGCCTCCCAGAAAGGAGGCCCCTTTATAGAGGGCATAGCCGGAGACGGCACTGCATAAATTACCGAGCAGGCCCCCAGCGGTCTCTTGATCGAACACGACCGGAACGCGTTTGGTCCCGACCTTGCGTGCGCCTAATCGTCTGACCGTGCGCTTGGCGGCTTCAATGCCGATGGCCTCCGGGGCATCGAGCTTGTGAAATTTGCGCCGCACGTCATACCAGGCGTCGCGTTGCATATTCCCGGACACCGGGTCGACGGCAACGGGCGAGACAGCCAGGGAGTAGCTGGAACTGCGATAGTCTCCGACGAATCCATGGCTGTTGCCGAGCACCACGCGCCCCCAGGACGAGTCGAAATCCGCCCCCTCCGAATTCGTGATCCGCTGATCGGTCGCCAGGGCCGCCGCTTCGGCCCGCTTGGCCAGTTCAATCTGTCTCTCCGTGTCCAACCTGGTGTCGTCATAGAGATCGAGGTCCGGCTGCTCTGTCGCCATGTGCGCGGCGTCCGGCAGACCGGACACCGGATCCTCAACGACAGCCTTGGCCAGCGTACAGGTTTCCGACACGAAGCGTTGCAGGGATTCTGGCGAGAAATCTGAAGTGGACGAACTCGCGGACCGCTTGCCGACGAAGATGCGCAATCCCAACCGCTTTTCCCGCGCCTTGGTCAGCCGATCGACGGAACCCAGGCGAATCTGTACGGACAAGTTTTCTCCATCGGCCACGACAACGTCTGCTTCTGTCGCACCGTGTTTCTTTGCAAGTGCGAGGACGTCGGAGGCGACCTGCGCCAGATGGCCGCTCGCCGGCTGCGCCGACCGTCCTGTCTTTCCTGTCAGCTCCATTGCGCTCGCCTCCTATCCCGTCTGCGTCCCGCCGACGGTAATTTCATCGATCCGGATCGTCGGCAGTCCCACACCCACGGGCACCGATTGCCCTTCTTTGCCGCACGTCCCGATCCCTTCATCCAGCTTCAAATCATGGCCGACCATGGAAACCTTGGTCAGAATATCGGGACCACTACCGATCAGCGTCGCGCCTTTGACCGGCTTCGTCACCTTCCCGCCTTCGATCAAATAGGCTTCGCTGGCCGAGAATACGAACTTGCCGTTGGTGATATCGACCTGGCCGCCTCCGAACGAGACGGCATACAGCCCTTTGTTGACAGACTTGATGATGTCATCGGGATTCGACTCTCCGGCCAGCATGAACGTGTTGGTCATGCGCGGAAGCACGATGCTCTGGTAGCTCTCACGTCTGCCGTTGCCGGTCAAAGGAATGCCCATCAGGCGGGCATTCAGCTTGTCGGTAATGTAGCCGCGCAGGATGCCCTTGTCGATGAGCATCGTGCGGGTCGTCGGCGTTCCCTCATCGTCCATGTTCAAGGAGCCCCGCCGGCGGGGCAATGTGCCGTCGTCCACAATCGTGCAGACGTCCGAGGCCACCCGTTTGCCGAGAAGATTGGAAAACGCCGAGGTCTTTTTTCGATTGAAATCCGCTTCGAGTCCATGGCCGATCGCTTCATGCAAAAGGATCCCCGGCCAGCCGCCGCCCAAGACCACCGGCATGACGCCGGCCGGCGCATCAACCGCTGAGAGATTCAAAATCGCGATGCGGGCGGCCTCCCTCGCGTAATGCAGATACCGGTCCTCCTCGCTGTAATACTCAAAGCCGACGCGGCCACCCCCGCCGAACGATCCGATCTGCCGATTCCCGGCGTCTTCGGCAATACAGGTGACTTGCAGGCGGGACAACGGCTGCACGTCGCCGATCATCGTCCCCTCGGACGTGGCGACCATGACAATCTTGTATTCCGTATTGAAGGAGGCCATGACGTT
This sequence comes from Nitrospira sp., assembly GCA_036376045.1. Classification (GTDB taxonomy): domain Bacteria; phylum Nitrospirota; class Nitrospiria; order Nitrospirales; family Nitrospiraceae; genus Nitrospira_C. The sequence goes on along the minus strand of DASVBB010000205.1, from coordinate 10,990 downwards.
CTTGATGCGCGGATCATAGCGCCGTGCTTCGGCGTCGATGCGGTTCAAGAGCATGACACGGTCCGCCGTCGCCACATCCGCCTGGGCGTGAGAGACCGGATAGAGATCCCTGGCCGGTCGTGAATGGACGGGCACGGGAACCGCTTGGGCTCCGCCGGCCGAATTGGCGATATACCGGGCCGTATCCGCGGCGAGTTCGAGGTCGTGTCTCGTCAGATCGTCGGAGTAAGCGAAGCCGGTTTTTTCTCCGGCAGTCGCACGCACCCCTACGCCTTGGGAGATGCTCTTCGTCGCCCGCTTGACGAGCGATTCTTCCATGGAGACGGATTCGGAGATGCAGGATTCAAAATAGAGATCCGCATAATCTACATTGCGGACTTTCACCCGGCCCAAGGCTGCGAGCACATCGTGCTCGGTGACCCCAAAGGAATCCAAGGGAATCAATTGTCCCATCGTCGTAAATCCCTCACAAAATAGTGAATGTCTGCGGGAGGACAAAGTATAGCCCATTCAATTTTCGAGGCGCAATCCGAGCGCTTCCAACTCTTCGCTTTTGCAAGAGATTTGGGAAATATCGTTTGACTTTCATTCGGACCGTCAGTAGACTTTCCTCACCTGCCATACGCACCGCATGTGAAAGGATCTATACCAGACCAGCGCTCATGGACACGCAGCCTCCTTCCAGATTTGACCATTTGTCGGACACAGAACTGACGGCAAGACTCGATTCCGACCTGCTTCCCAAACACCTCGCCATCATTATGGACGGGAATGGGCGGTGGGCTGAGGCTCGGAGCTTGCCTCGGATCGCAGGTCATCGTGAGGGCATCAAATCGGTTCGCGACATGATTTCGATGTGTCTGGAACTCGGCATCCAGGCACTCACCATCTACGCCTTTTCGCAAGAGAACTGGAAGCGGCCAACCACTGAGATTGACGGCCTCATGGGATTGCTCGAGTACTACCTTGCCACGGAGCGCAACAAGTTGATCGAACAGGGCGTGCGGTTTCGAACGATCGGCCGCACTGATGCGCTTCCGACCTCGGCCCTTCAATGGGTGCGGGCAGCCGAGCAGGAAACGGCGCATCTCGACAAGCTGCACCTGACGGTTGCTCTCAGTTACGGCGGGCGTTCCGAGATTGTAGATGCGGTCCGTGCACTGGTTCGGGAAGCTCAAGACGGGAAACTTCAGGCAGAGGACATCGACGAAGTCCACGTGCAACAGTGCCTGTACACCCACGATTTGCCCGACCCCGATCTCCTGATCCGCACGAGCGGTGAAACCCGCATCAGTAACTTTCTCCTCTGGCAGCTGGCCTATACGGAACTCTACTTTACGCCGACGCTGTGGCCGGATTTCAGACGCCGTGAGTTGCTCCTGGCCCTGCTTGAATTTCAACGGCGGGAACGACGCTTCGGCCGCGTCTTCAGCAGCCTGTCTTCCTAGTCTGCCGGGGAACCACCAACATGCTCGAGTGCGGCACGACCAATCGGGATTCGGCGAACACCGTCCACAAGACCGGAACTCGATTCGATCCGCGCCGGATCTATACCGTGCTGCTCGTTGTTCCCCTGCTGTACGGGGCAATCCGGTATCTTCCTCCCCTCGCATTTACGGGCATTGTCGCGGTGGCCGGGTGCTTGTCCCTGTTTGAACTCTATCGCCTCTGCCTTCAGGACTCTTCCCGCTCCTGGGCGGTCGGCATCGGTCTCCTGGGCTGTGTTGCGTTGATCGTCGGGCCGCATCAGCCCGCCGTCACACAGGGTGCATTACTCATCGCCGTCGTGTCCGTCCTGTCGATTCCATTGCTAGTCGAGCTGCCGCTGTTCGACAGCCTCAGAAACGCCGCCCTCGTCGTGACCGGCATGCTGTACATCGGTCTCACGTTGAGCTATCTCGTCGGGGTAAGGCTCCTTCCGCAGGGAGAGTCGCTGTTGTTCTTTCTCCTGTTGGTCACATGGGCGGCCGACACAGGTGCGTATTATGTGGGGACCTTGTACGGGCGGCGCAAACTCGCACCGAGAATTAGCCCGAAGAAGACGGTTGAGGGATTGGCCGGCGGGCTCGCCGGTGCGACGATTGTGGCCTGCGCTGCGCGCTGGTCATTTTTGGCAGAATTCTCGTTGTTCGATACGCTTGCACTCGCTGTCCTGCTGACATTAGCCGGCTTATGGGGAGATCTCGTGGAGTCGGCGATCAAGCGCGGCGTCGGTGTCAAAGATTCCGGCGGTCTGCTTCCCGGACACGGGGGGATGCTCGACCGGCTGGACAGTCTCTTGTTCACCGCACCCGCCTTTTACTACTATGTCACGTTCATGGGACGAGTGGCATCTCACCCCTGAGGACTCATATGAAATCCATCGTCATTCTCGGTTCGACCGGATCCATCGGCACCAACACACTGGATATCGTCGAGCGATTTCCCGACGAGTTCCGTGTCGTAGGTCTGACGGCCGGAAATAACGACGAGATGTTGGCTGAGCAGGTTCGCCGCTTCCAGCCTCAAGCCGTAGCCATGTCCACGGATGCCGCGGCGGCGAGGCTCAGGCAACGCTGCTCCGGTCTGCCCGTTGAAATCCTCAGCGGTCAAGACGGACTCGCCAAGGTCGCCTCCCTCGCGGACGCCGAGCTGGTGGTCTCCGCGATCGTCGGCGGAGCCGGCCTGGTGCCAACACTGGCGGCGATTCGCAGCAAGAAACACATCGCCCTGGCCAACAAGGAACCGATGGTGATGGCAGGCCAGTTGATGCAGGAAGAAGCCCGGCGGGCGGGCGTGAGAATCTTCCCCGTCGACAGCGAGCACAGCGCGATCTTTCAATCGCTCGAGGGGCATCGCATCAAGGATGTCCGCCGCCTGATCCTGACCGCCTCCGGCGGCGCACTCTGGAACGTCCCGAAGGAGGCGCTCCACGACGTCACGCCCGAGCGCGCCTTGCAGCATCCGAACTGGAAGATGGGCGCAAAGATTACGATCGACTCAGCGACGTTGATGAACAAGGGGCTCGAAGTCGTGGAAGCCCGCTGGCTCTTCGACATTCCCGAATCGCACATCGACGTGCTCATCCATCGCGAGAGCATCATCCACTCTCTGGTAGAATACGAAGACCGCTCAATGATTTCACAATTGGGCTTGCCGGACATGCGCACGCCGATCTCGTATGCCATGCGCTATCCGGACCGGCTGCCGCTCGATTTGCCTTCGTTGGACCTGACAGCCATCGGCACTCTGACGTTCTGCAAACCCGATCATGACCGGTTTCCTTGCTTGCGTCTTGGGTATGAATCGCTGCAGATCGGCGGCACGATGCCCGCCGCCATGAACGCGGCCAACGAGATCGCTGTGGATGCGTTTCTGAACGGTGGCATCCGTTTCACCGATATTTCTGATATCATTCACAGCACCATGCAGGCTCATACCCCTCAGCCCGTCCTCTCCGTGGAAGTCGCCCTGGAGGCCGACCGGTGGGCGCGGGAAAAGGCCGACTCGTTGGTCCATGCCTTGGCCCGCTGAGCATGTGGTACAGTGACGTGTCCGTACCAAACCTTCAACATCGAGCATAAATCATGACCTTTTCTGCTTTGGCCTGGTCCCCCGATACTCTCTGGCTTCTGATGCAGAAGGCCTGGTGGTTCCTTGTCGTGCTTGGGATCCTTGTCGCCTTCCACGAGTTGGGTCATTTCCTTGCCGCACGTTGGGTGGGGGTCAAGGTCCTCAAGTTTTCGCTCGGGTTCGGCCCGAAGCTCCTGGGCCGCCAGATGGGAGAGACCGAATATCTCGTCTCGGCCATCCCGCTAGGCGGCTACGTCAAGCTCTTCGGCGAAGATGCAGCAGAAGCCATTACCCCTGAAGACCGTAAGCGATCGTTCGTCCATCAGAATCTCTGGGGAAAGGTGTTGATCGTCGCGGCAGGCCCGGGTTTCAATTTCATTCTGGCCTATCTGATCTTTGCGGCCTGGCTCTCGACCGGCTATACGCTCCCCGTGCCTTCCTTCAAGGACATCGCCCCGGTGTTGGAGGCGGTGGCGCCAGACTCTCCGGCAGACAAGGCCGGCCTCATGGTGGGCGATCAGATCAAGAAGATCGACGGACGCGACATCGCAACCCGCGTGGAACTCCTCGATGCCGCGGCAAAGGGCAAGGGCGCACCCTTGACCCTCGAGGTCCTGCGCGACGGCCGCCTGCAAACGCTGACCGTCACGCCGATTGCCGCGCCCGGACAAGGTCAAAAGGGTGAGGAGCCGGGCTACTACCTCGGCATTGAAGAAATTCCGCCTGTCGTCAACGAGGTGGTGCCAGGCAAACCCGCTGCAGCGGCGGGCTTCAAGGAAGGAGATCGGGTCCTCTCGATGAACGGCGTCCCGATCCACACGTGGGCACAGATGACCGCGCTGGTGAAAGACAGCCCCGGCAAGACCCTTGAGGTGGATGTCCTGCGTGAAGGCCACCGCCTCTCGTTATCGGTCACTCCTCTGGCGGAAACCACGACCGTGAACGGCCAACCGGTCCAGATCGGCAAGATCGGTATCGCCGGACCGGACCGTTCCTTGATGAAATCCACGACTCCCCTGGCGGCAATCTACAACGGTTTGGAAGCCACCTGGAAATGGACAGAATTGACGATCGTCGGGCTGTACAAAATGATCGTCGGCGACATTTCGAGCAAGAACATCGGCGGTCCACTGACCATCGCCAAAATATCCGGTGAGGCTGCCGCCCAGGGTCCGGCCAACGTCATCTTCCTGATTGCCCTGTTGAGCATCAATCTGGGCGTGTTGAATCTGCTGCCCATTCCGATCCTCGATGGCGGCCACTTGCTTTTCTTCCTCATCGAGGGCATCCTGCGCAAGCCGTTGGGCGAACGACAGCGAGAACTGGCGCAACAGGTGGGACTGGTCCTGCTCGTGGGCGTGATGATATTTGCCTTTTGGAACGACCTCGAACGGATCTTCTTCTCCCACTGACACTTCATGCGGACCTCACAACTCCTTCTCCCCACCCTTCGGGAAGACCCCGGAGAAGCCGAAACCGTCAGCCACCGGCTCATGCTTCGCGCCGGACTGATCCGCAAAGTGGCCGCGGGCATCTACACCTATTTGCCGTTGGGCCTGCGGATCATCCGTAAGGTGGAGCAGATCGTCCGGGAGGAGATGAACCGGGCCGGAGCGCAAGAACTCTTGATGCCGATCGCTTCCCCGGCTGAATTGTGGAAAGAGACCGGTCGCTGGGACTACTACGGCAAGGAATTGCTTCGGTTCAAGGACCGGCACGAACGCGACTTTTGTCTGGGGCCTACGCACGAAGAGGTCATCACGGACTTGTTCCGCCGTGAAGTCCGCTCCTACCGGCAACTCCCACTGAATTTTTATCAGATTCAGATCAAGTTCCGTGACGAGATCCGGCCACGCTTCGGCCTCATGCGGGGACGCGAATTCATCATGAAGGACGCCTACAGTTTCGACAAGGATGACGCGGGCGCTCGCCTCAACTATCAAAAAATGTACGACGCGTATGACCGCATCTTCTCGCGTTGCGGTCTCAATTTCAGGGCTGTGGAGGCCGATACCGGATTGATCGGCGGCACCTCGTCGCACGAATTTATGGTCCTGGCGGACACCGGAGAGGAAACGATCGTCTACAGCGACCATGGCACCTACGCCGCCAACGTGGAACGGGCGGAGGTCCTGCCGCCGGATGACGAGACGAGGGAGGAACTCCGGCCACTGCAGAACGTGAAAACCCCGGCCTGCCGGACCGTCGAAGAAGTGACGAAGTTCCTGAAGGTAGAGGCCTCTCAGCTCGTCAAAACCTTGTTGTATTCGACCGGCAAGGACACCGTCGCCGTGTTGATCCGTGGTGACCATGACGCGAACGAAATTAAGCTCAAGCGTCTGCTCGGCGTGACCGATCTGGAACTGGCCGGGCCGGCGACGGTGGAAAAGATCACCGGCGCGCCGGTCGGATTCGCTGGACCGGTGGGGTTGAAGATACGCATCGTCGCCGATCATGCCGTCAGGACGGCCAGCAATGTCGTGGTCGGCGGGAATCAAGCTGACACCCATCTCATCGACGTCAACTGCCCGCGCGATTTTCAGGTCGAGCAATTTGCCGATTTGCGCAATGCCAAGGCCGGGGATCTCTCTCCCCGGAAGGACGGCGTACTCAAGACCACCAAGGGCATCGAGGTCGGCCATGTCTTCATGCTCGGGACAAAGTACAGCCAGGCCATGAATGCCTCCTTCCTCGATCCCAATGGCAAGGAATGCCTGGCGGTCATGGGATGCTACGGGATCGGCATTGGCCGGACGGCAGCGGCGGCCGTCGAACAGAATCACGATGACAAAGGCATTGTGTGGCCCTTCCCCATCGCCCCGTTCCATGTCCATCTCATTTCCCTCGGGCAATCGGCGGGCGTAATCGAGGCGGCCACCGGTTTGTACGGGGCCCTGGAAGCTGCCGGCCTGGAAGTCCTGTGGGACGATCGCGACGAACGCGCAGGAGTGAAGTTCAACGACGCCGACTTGATCGGCGCGCCATATCATGTGATCGTCGGCGATAAGGGTCTCGCCGAAGGCCTGCTGGAAGTCAAGACTCGAAAGACCGGCGTCAAAACGAAGCTGTCACCAGCCGGCATCCCCGCTGCGATTCTTGCCATGGCCTCCTCGGATCGATCGGCCTCCTGACCTCGCGGTAACGTGCGCGTCCCGTCACTCGTTCTCTGCGGATCGCGAAAGCGCCTTTTCCTTGCCTTCCCGCCCTGTTGGGCTAGACTGAGTCTCAACTCACAATCGAAAGCTATTGAGCCTCGGCTGTCCGCCGACCCCAGCGCTCGCTTCGATCGAGTGTCCTCAGAGGAGCCCAGATGCAAGCCAAACCGCCGACGCAAAACTTGCAAGAACTGCAGCAAAAAGTGGAATTTGCGGAGCATGTCAAGCGGATCACCAGTCAGATCCACGCGGCCAGCAATCTGGACCAGATTCTTCTGGACCTGCACAAGGACATCCTCGGCCTGTTCGACGCCGAGGATCTGACGCTCTTCGCCTTTGACGCGGACAAGAAGGAAATTTTCTACAAGGTGCCGCACGTCGACACGATCGAAGAGGTCCGCATCCCGATCACTGAACAAAGTCTGGCCGGATTCTGCGCCAAATACCTGCGGCCGGTAAACATTGCGGACGCCTACAACACGTTGGAGCTGCAAGGTATCCATCCGGCGCTCAATCATGATACCTCCTACGATAAGCGCACCGGGTTCAAGACCAAGCAGGTCCTGACGTACCCCATCGTCGCCGACAATAAGTACCTTATGGGCGTCCTCCAACTGCTCAACAAAAAGAGCGGGCTCCGCTTCACCCGGAAAGACGAGGAATCCGTCGCCGAGATCGCCAAGGCGTTGGGTATCGCCTTTTTCAACCTGAGAAAAGTCGCAACCAAGAAGGCGTCGACCAAATTCGACATGCTGGTGACCAACGGCAGAATTACCCAACAGGAGCTCGACAACGCCATCGCCGAGGCTCGAAAGAGCATTTCGTCGGATCTCGAAACCATTCTGATCGAAAAATATAAAGTGGCCAAGCTGGAGATCGGGAAGTCCATCGCCCAATTCCACAAGTGTCCCTACATTGAGTACAGCGAGCGCACACTCGTCGACATCGAACTGTTGCGAAATCTCAACGTCGACTATCTGAAGAAGAATCATTGGATGCCGCTCAAGCGGGACCGGACGGCCATCGAGATTCTCACGGACGACCCCGGTGATCTCGACCGTGTGGCAGACATCAAGCGCACCTTCCCAGGTCTCAATATCCGGTTTGCCGTCAGCCTCAGACGGGATATTGCCCAGTTCTTGAATTCGGCGACCGGCAGCGACGGCGGTGCCGGGCGCAAGCTGGACGAAAACGTGTCGGACATTCTGGGCGAACTCGTGACCGAGGCCCAATCCGAGGCTTCGGAAGATCCAGGGCTCGGCGGCGGGTTGGATGAAAACGACAGCGCGATCGTCCGCCTGGCTAACCAGATTATTGCCGACGCGTACCGCCAAAACGCCTCGGACATCCACATCGAGCCCTATGGTGAGAAACGGGAAACGCTGGTCCGGTTCCGGGTCGACGGCGACTGTTTCGAGTACATGAAGATTCCCCAGAGCTATCGGCGGGCGATCGTCTCACGTCTGAAAATTATGGCGAGCCTCGACATTGCCGAGCGCAGGAAGCCGCAGGACGGCAAGATCAAATTCAAGCTGAGCGAAACCCGGGAGATCGAGCTGCGCGTTGCGACGATCCCGACCGCCGGCTACAACGAAGACGTGGTGATGCGTATTCTCGCCGCGAGCGAACCACTGCCGCTCGACAAGATGGGCTTTTCCGATCGCAATCTCAAAGCGATCAAGGACATCGCCGAAAAGCCGTACGGCATCATTTTGTGTGTCGGCCCGACCGGTTCGGGAAAAACGACGACGCTCCATTCGGTCCTGGGATTCATCAACACGCCCGACATTAAGATCTGGACGGCGGAAGATCCCGTCGAAATCACGCAATACGGGCTCCGACAGGTCCAGGTCCAGCCGAAAATCGATTTCACCTTTGCGAAGGCCATGCGGGCATTTCTCCGCGCCGACCCGGACGTGATCATGGTGGGAGAAATGCGCGATAAAGAAACGGCCGAAATTGGCATTGAAGCCTCGCTCACCGGCCACCTCGTGCTGAGCACGCTGCACACCAATAGTGCGGTGGAAACCGTAACCCGCCTGCTCGACATGGGCTGCGATTCCTTCAGCTTCGCCGATGCCATGCTCGGCGTCATGGCCCAGCGCCTGGCGCGCCGGGTCTGCAAGGACTGCAAGGAGCAGTACGCCGGCACCAAGGAAGAGTACGACGAAATCCGCCAAGGCTACGGGCCGGACGGGTGGGACAAGCTCGGCATCCCGCTGGACAATGCCTTCCGACTCTCACGCGGCAAAGGCTGTGAGACCTGCAACCGGACTGGATTCAAAGGCCGTGTGGCTCTGCACGAATTGTGCTTGGGTACCGACAAGCTGAAACGGCTGATTCAGACGAAAGCCAAGACGGAAGAAATGGTCAAAGCCGCCATGGAAGATGGGATGACGACCCTGATGCAGGACGGCATCCAAAAGTGCTTGCAGGGCCTGACCACCTTCAAAGAAGTGAAAGCGGTCGCGATCAAGTAACAGGAGTCCCGGCGTCATTCGCCGGGACCTTTCTTCTCTTTCCTCCCTCGCTTCCGTACCCAATTGAGTAAGACAACACCGGTGCCTCAGCCAAGGCAACGACGCCGGCAGGGACGCAATGGTGTTAGGCGCTGAGACGTGACGAGCGAGAGAGAAACTTTTTGAGGCGGGTCTCAACAGAGAGCGGCATCGAGACGAATTCCAGTCCGAACAGCTGATCGTTGATCCATCTGACCGTCGCATCGAGCTGCATGGCCGTCACCTGGTCCGGCATCCGGAAGCTGACGGCCAGATGGTCTCCGGGACTCATCGCGGCCGTGCTCATGACCTTGGCGCCCTTCAGCGAAACGTCGAGGACGACGCCAAGACCGTTGCGGTCGACCGCCATCCATCGCTTGAGGCCAAGAAGCGAAAACGCGCAAGGGAACGGGGCCGACACGCGATGCCGCGGGTGTCGTCGCAGATCCGCGCATGTCCCGCCTTGTTGTTCGAGCTGCGCCATAGGCTCACCCGACCCTTCTCGAAGCGATCGAGACAAACTTTTTGAGCCGGTCGTGGGCATCAAAGGAGAGCCGGCGAAAGGCCAGACCGTAGAACTGATCCTTCGTCCATCGGACGGTCGCCAGGGCGATGTCCGCCGAGCGGATTTGCTTGGGGAGCCGAAGACTGACGGTCACCTCGTCTCCTGGCTTGAATGGCGCCTCGGTGCTCACCCGGGCCCCCCGTACCGAGAGATCGTAGACCAGGCCCCAATTCATGGACGGCCTTCTCAGCCATCGTCGTGACCGGACTGGTGTGAGCGCGCATGCGAAGGGTACCTCGATGCGGACGCGCGGATGGCGCCGGAATCGATTCAATATGGATCGACGCGGGGCATCTGTCTCCATCGGATGGCCTGGCATGGACCTACTGTACACAAGGCCGGACGGATCAGATAATGATTTCTCACAATCGACGGGGCAATGGCATGGGAATCAGCCGTTTGGCCCCTAAAAGCCGTGAGACAGGCTTCAGGAATCCCGATGCACGCTGGCGGGAGAAAATGCGGGTACGCACACGGCAATATACTCGGCGCCCTCCGGTCCAGGGGTGCTGTACCGGATCCACTGTCCGCGTGAAGTCATGATGGCTTCTCCGGCGCGGACCTCATGGACGGCAGTTTTGGTCTCAACGCGAAGCACACCACGAAGGACCACCGTGTACTCGTCAAATTCTGGTGTTTGTCCCGGCTCGACCCAGCCCGAGGGGCTTTGCATCCTTGCAATACTCACTTGGGTGGTCTGGCTGTTGACCAACCCGAAGAACTCCTCAATGAGCTTGGGTTTCGTCCCAGCCGCTTGAATGACGGTGGGACGCTCAATCTTGACCGTCATGCCTTTCTCCAATTCCTATTTTTCGGCCACTTGGAACGACATGGCCTTGCTCGCCTCACTGCAGGTGCCGTCCTTGAGGCAGGCCTGCACCGTCGCTTGCCAACGACCGGTCTTGTTCGCTCCGACGTCCTGGCAGGACACCTGTGTGGTTGGTGCCTTGACGACATGGACGGTCTTGTCGGAAACCTGCTGCTCGTTCACCATCCACACCGTCAGCCGATACTCGGCCACCCGCCAGTAATCCGCACTTTTCTCCCAAGAAATCGCACAGGTCGGCTTGACGACAGGAGTGAGCGCACAGGCTGCAGCGGCAAACATCATGCAGACCATTGACGGGATGACAGACATGAGCCACGAGCGATTGCTCATCACGCGCCTCCATGAGGGGTTACACCTCACCTGCCACCAAGTAGCATAAGCGCGATCCACA
>DASVBB010000197.1:0-11432 GCA_036376045.1 Nitrospira sp. | reverse complement strand
TGCCGGCGCGAACCGGTGGATTGCACGCCGGTCTGGTTCATGAGGCAGGCGGGGCGGTATATGGCCGAATACCGCTCGCTTCGTGCGAAACATTCTATGCTGTCGCTTTGTAAAACCCCGGAACTGGCCGCCCAGGTGACGTTACAGCCCATCGATCGGTTTCCCCTGGACGCCGCTATAATCTTTGCCGATATTCTCCTGCCCCTCGAGGCAATGGGCTTGAATTTGGAGTTCGCTGAAGGGGAAGGACCCGTCATCCACAACCCTGTGCGGGTGCGGGCCGATGTCGATCGGCTCAAGCCGATCGATGGTCACGAATTGGCCTACGTTGCCGAGGCGATTCGACAGACACGCCAGGCGCTGCACGGGCGGGTGCCGCTCATTGGATTTGCCGGTGCGCCGTTCACGCTCGCCAGTTATGCCATTGAGGGCGGCGGGTCCCGTAATTACGTGTTGACGAAATCGATGATGTATCGGGAGCCGGAGTCCTGGCATCAACTGATGGATAAGCTGGCTCGCGTGGTTACCGGGTATCTGCGCCAACAGATCCGGGCTGGTGCTCAAGCGATCCAGCTCTTTGATAGCTGGGTCGGCTGCCTTTCGGCTGGCGACTATGCCGAATACGTGAAGCCTCACGTGCAGCTGATCTTTGAGGGATTGAAACGCGAGGGCGTGCCGATGATCCATTTCGGCACAGGCACGACAGCACTGTTAGGCCAGATGCGCGAAGCCGGAGGCGATGTGATCGGCGTCGATTGGCGCGTTCATCTCGATGAGGCATGGGCCGTGATCGGCCACGATCGCGCCGTGCAGGGGAACTTGGATCCAGTCGCGCTGTATGCACCGCTCCATGAAATTGAGCGCAGGGTGGAAGATATCCTGCATCGGGCTGCCGGCCGCAACGGACATATTTTCAATCTTGGGCATGGGATCCTGCCAACGACGCCCATCGGGCATGTCGAGGCCGCCATCAACATGATCCACAAGTTGAGTCAGCGGTAACCGTCGAAGTCGCATGCCGAATTCTTCAAAGCCGATCGCCGTTCTGCTGATGGCCATGGGAGGGCCGGACTGCCTCGAGAACGTGGAGCCCTTTCTACTCGACGTGCGAGGCGGGCGTCCGACTCCGCCCGAATTAGTGGCCGAAATTCAGGCGCGTTACCGGGCGACCGGGGGAAAGTCTCCGGCGGTCGGGATCACTTTCAGTGTCGCAAGGAAGCTCGAGACGCGGTTGAACGAGTCGGGTGAGGGACGCTATCGGGTTTACGTTGGCCTGCGACATTGGCATCCGTTCATCAAGGACACTCTGGCGCAACTCTTGCGCGATGACCCTGAACACCTCATTGGGTTCTGCATGGCGCCTCAACAGTCTTCACTGAGTACCGGAGCCTATCGGAAGAAAGTCGAAGAAGCCCAAGCGCTTCTGAATGACCATCACCCCGTGAGTTATGTGGGCCGCTGGAACCGCCATCAGAAGCTCATTGCCGCGCTCGTCGAGAATGTGCAACAGGGACTCGCCAAATTTCCGGCCGCTTCCCGCGCCGATGTGACGGTCCTGTTCACCGCGCATAGTCTTCCCGAACGGATCGTGGCCATGAATGATCCTTATCCCGATGAAGTGCAGGGGACTGTCGCGGCGGTTACCGGCCTCCTCGGCCAACAGCCCACGGCGTTTGCCTATCAGAGCCAGGGACGCTCCGGCGAGCGGTGGCTTGGACCCACGGTGGAAGCGACCGTCGAGGAATTGTCCCGCGCAGGCCAGCGGCATGTACTGGTGGCGCCGATCGGATTTCTGTGCGATCACGTCGAGACACTCTACGACATCGATATCGAGCTACGGCAGCTGGCGGCGAGCCGCGGGATTCAATTGGAGCGCATCGCCATGCTCAACGACTCGCCGGCCTTTATCGAGACGCTTGTCGATGTGGTGACCGCTCATGAATCCTCGTTGACGATTTCGTCGTGACTCCCGCTTGGACAGTCGCAGTGATCGGTGGCGGCATCTCCGGCTTGGCGACGGCACTTGCCTTGACGGAACAGGCGGAAGCCTCAGGAGTGACACTCCGCTGCACGGTTCTCGAGGCAGGACCGACCTGCGGCGGAAAAATCGTTACCCATAGAATCGGCGACCTGATCACTGAGGCCGGCCCTGATTCATTTTTGTCGAACAAGCCTGCGGGAATACAGCTCGTCACGAAGCTCGGCCTGGCCGATGAGCTGATCAACACCAACGAAACCGGCAAGAAAGCATTTGTATATTCGGGCAAGCGTCTTCGAGAGCTACCCGAAGGGCTCATTGCGATCAGCCCGGGGCAGATTGGGCCTTTTCTCAAGAGCGGATTGTTGTCCGTTGGGGGTGTTGCCCGTATGGGGCTGGATCTCGTCCTGCCGGCCAAGCGGTCTGCGATTGACGAATCGCTGGCGTCGTTCATCCGCCGAAGGTTCGGTCGCCAGGCATTCGAGCGGATGATGGAGCCGCTTATGGCCGGTATCTATGCGGGCGATGCCGAGCAGATGAGCGTGAAAGCCACATTCCCGCGCTTTGTCGAGTTGGAACAGACGCATGGCAGCGTATTGCGCGGCATGCTGGCTGCGAGATCGACCAAACATGAAGTGGTTTCAGGGACCGTTCGGAGAACCATGTTCGTCAGCCTCCGCTCAGGTCTGGAGACCCTGGTGGCCGCGCTCGTCCGCCGGTTGACGGCCCAGGGAGTGACGTTGAGAAACGGTGTGCCCGTTGAATCGCTGCGCGTGCGCTCGCACCAACTCGGTCGATGGACGTATGACGTCATCATGCGAGACGGGTCGGCGCTGTCTGCGGACGGCCTGGTGCTGGCGACGCCGGCATTCGTCACGGCGGAACTCTTGCGTCCGTTGACCCCGATTGCAGCGGGGTTGCTCGAGATGATTCCTTATGCGTCGACGGCCACGATCGGCCTTGCGTACCCGGCATCGGTGGCCGGGGGGGCGGTCCAGGGATTCGGGTTTGTCGTCCCCCGCATCGAGCAACGCGATCTGATCGCCGCCACCTGGACGTCGCTGAAATGGCCGCACCGCGCGCCCCCAGATCAATTGTTGGCACGCTGTTACGTCGGGGGGGCGGGGCGGGAATCGATTCTGGAGCTTGATGACGAGGCGCTCGTCGGGCATGTGAAAGCCGAGCTGTACGAGATCTGCGGGCTCGTTGCAGAACCGACTTATGTCGAGGTGAACCGCTGGATGAAGGCCATGCCGCAGTACCGGCTTGGACACCTGGAACGATTGGAGCAAGCTGAGGTAGCATTGGGCCGTTACGGCGGGGTCGTCCTCACGGGTTCGGCCTACCGAGGCGTGGGAATTCCGGATTGTATCCGTGAGGGAACGGTGGCAGCGGAGAAAGTGGTTCGATATTTGTCCGGCGAACGGTGCTAGCGCAAATAGGAAACAGATCCGATGACGACAACGAACGCGATGAAAATCCTTGGAGTGGCCGGTCCGTTTCGTGAGCCGCGGGAGCCTGTCTTTTCCTATGATTATTCCATTCAGCGTCCCCACTGGCCGATGCCGCATGCGGTTCGCGTCAAAATCGCCATCGCGGAGGAACTCGATGTGCTGAGAAGCCAAATCCTGGGTGCCGTGAGCGGCTCGCCAGGCCAGCAACTGCTCGTGTCTCAGCTGCTCACGAGGCGAATTGCCGACGAAAAGCTGCGGATCGCCGATCAGGATGGTCTGCTGTCCGGACGTGCCGACGTGGTGGTAGCCCCGTTCACGGGGTCCATGTCGCATTTATTTGCCAGACTCGAGGCCTGGCTGGAAGGGCAGCGGGAGGTGTTGCGGGCGGAGATTAAGGACCGCGTCAAGATCTGACCGACCGGTTCGAAACCCGTTCAGAAGATTTTCCGATAGTGTTTGGAGTGAACGCCCGACTCGTCCGCAAAGCCGATGGATCCCGAATCGGGCGCGCCGGTGTTGTTCAAATCGATCCGATAGTGTCCGCGGATTTCTTCCATTGCCACCTCAAACGGCACCCGGTCAGGGTAGAGTCCTCCGGGGGCATGGGCGCCACGAGAGAGCGTTCTAATCACATCCGGCGCTGCATAAGTCGGGTCGGACAACACATAGATGTCCGCCACCGCATGATCGCCAAGCTTGTGGCCTGGGGTTGTGGCCGGGATGAGGTCCGTCAGCGTGCCCGCGAGGCGTTCCTTCTTGAGGCGTTTCAGGAAACCCACGACCTGGCTTTCCGTCGCTTGTGCCGGGACGATGATGCTGACCGCATTCATGTCGGCAACCGTCGACTGGATCTTGAAAATGACAGGTGCCGCTTCGGGATCTTCAATGAGCGGTCCGGTGGGACCTTCCGTGCCCGTCGCCTGCTTGTTGCGTGAACTGGGCACAATCAGCGCGACGAACAGCCAGAGGCCGAGCAGAACCCCAAAGACGACGACGAGTGGATGCAGGCCGGCCCGCTTTCCCTCCTTGTAAGGACCTTCTTCTTCTCCCATTATCCCCTCATACCGTTCGCGGAGGCTCGCGCTTTGCATCTTCCCAGAGCCGATTCATTTCATCGACCGACAGGTCGCTGACCGCGCGTCCTGATTCTGCCGCGTGCCGTTCGATATATTGAAACCGGCGGATGAAGCGATTGACGGTCTGGCGCAGTGCGTCTTCCGGATTCACTTTGATGAACCGCGCCAGATTCACGAGCGAGAACAGGACGTCGCCGAATTCGGCCTCGATCTCCCGTTGTTTCTCGTTGCCCGAGGAGGGTTGCCGGAGCGCAATCCTCAATTCACGGATCTCTTCTTCAATCTTGCTCAGCACCTGATCAAATCCGGCTTCATCATGGCTCCAGTCGAAACCGACGCGCGAGGCGCGGGCCTGGATTTGATAGGCGCGAAGGAGCGCCGGGAGTGTCTGCGGCACCCCGTCGAGAACCGACTCCGGCCGTCCCTCCGCTTGGCGCTCGGCACGTTTAATATCTTCCCATTTCGCCAGCACCTGATCGGCATTGGTCGGGATGGGATCTTCGGCGCCGTTTGGAAACACATGAGGGTGTCGCCGGACGAGCTTGTCGGAGAGTCGGTCAACCACATCGTCGATTGTGAACGTCCCAGCTTCGGCGGCAATCTGGCTGTGGAAGAGGACTTGGAGCAGTACGTCACCTAGCTCTTCAGCGAGCTTGCGCCGGTCCTGATGGTCGATCGTCTCCAACACCTCATAGGCTTCCTCGAGGAGGTACGGCTTGAGCGATTCATGCGTTTGTTTGCGGTCCCAGGGGCAGCCATTCGGTGCACGCAACGCCGCCATCAGGTCGGTCAGTTTTTGAAAGCGCTGAGACATGATTCCAAGGCTTCAGTTCCGGCCAAAGGCGCTATTATACAGGGATCTCATCCTCCTTCAACGAGTTGCGCATGCGTAGGCCCTATGCTACGCTCCGCTGAGATAGGCCCCATTCCCGTTTCATCGCACCCACGGAGGCATTCGTGCCGGGAGAATCGGAAGAGGGATTTGTCATCCGAGACCGGCGAGGCAGCAGCCCGGGCGGTGATCGGCCTGGTCCGACTGCTTCTCCAACCCCTGCAGCCTCAAAGGAGGCATCGCCCGCTCCCGAGACGGCGGAATCGGGGAGCGGGCTGCCGGTCACCTTTGCATCTTTCGTGATCTCTCTGGGGAGTTCTTCTCTCATGCTGATGGGAGAGCAATTGGACCCCAATCAGCCGGCCATGCCGGTCAATCTGCCGCAAGCGAAAGAAATCATCGATCTGCTCTCCGTGCTGGATGTAAAAACGAAGGGCAATTTGACGCCGGAGGAGCAGACCGTGTTGCGCGATATGCTCTATGCATTGCGCATGAAATATGTCAGTCTGACTTCGAAGTAATCCTGCTAGCTGTACGGCCTCCTGCTCCTCCTGGGAGCGTAGCAACCTTTGAGCCAGGCTCCCATTTCCGCTATAGTAAAGCCCTTACGTGCCGGAGGTCCGCGTGTCATGAGAAGGAGTCCGGGCTGTGAGTGATCCTCGCCCCAACATGGCCTCCCCGGCCTGGACCGGTCCCGAGCGCCGTGCGGTGCCGGAGGGCGACCCGGGGTTTCATCCTGCCCCTATCACCGCCCCGTCTCTCCAGGAACCGGAACGTCGCAAGCGGCATCTGCGGCCGGTGTGGATTCTGCTGTTGTTTCTTATTCCGTGTCTTGCGCTGACGTTCTACTACGGCCAGGTGGTCGTCCCCGGCAGCGATGATCCGGATTCCTTTTTCCCGACCACAAGTTATGCCCTCGTTCTCCTGCTGATCAATCTCGATCTGATCGGCTTTGTCGTCCTGCTGCTTCTGCTTTCACGAAACATTATCAAGGCCTATTTCGAACGCCGACACCGTTTGATCGGGTCGGGATTCCGCACCAAGCTCGTGGCCGCATTTATCGGCTTTTCGCTCATTCCCACGATGCTGCTCGCTTTCGTCGCCAGCGGTTTGGTGAACAAGGCCGTCGACGTGTGGTTCAGCGACCAGATTGACCGGGTCATGCGCGATTCCTATGAAGTTGCGAAGATGCAGCACGCCGGTCATATCACGCTGGCGGTGAACAGCGCGCGGGCGATCAGTCACGAGATTTTCAGAGAGGACATGCTGTTGCCGGAGCAGCGGGATCTCTTGGTGGCCGCCATGGCGCGCAAACGGGTGGAGTTCGGCGTGGCCGGCATTGAGGTGTACTCCGCCAAGATGGAGACGCTCACGAAATCGCTCGATGCGGAGGTTCCGGCCGGGGTTCTGGATCTTCCCATCGGTCAACTCGTCCTGCAGGCCATCAACGGGAAGCAAGAGGCGAACACGGTTCAGGAAGCGCAGACGGGCAGGCTCGTCCGTGCCGCGGCGCCTGTGGCGGCAAGCGGCCGCGGCAATGAAGTCGGAGGCGTCGTGGTGGTCGATGCGTATGTGCCCGAGTCCCTCCTTGCCAAGATGGACGGCATCGGTCGCCAGTATGAGGAATACAAGCAGATCAAGGCGATGAAAAATCCGATCAAAGCCGGCGCCTATTTGTTTGTGGCCGTGATCACGATGCTGATTCTGTTCGGGGCGACCTGGTTCGGGTTCTATGTCGCGCGCAGCATCACCGTGCCGATTCAGCGATTGGCGGAAGCCACGGATGCAATCGCGCAGGGTGATCTGTCCGTCCGTATCGATGCGAAGGCCACCGACGAAATTGGGACGCTCATTGACTCGTTCAATCGCATGACGTCCGACTTGCAAGGCAGCAAATCGACCATCGAAGCCGCCAACCTTTCGTTACGCCGTAACAACCTCGAACTTGATCGCCGGCGCGCCTACATCGAAACTGTGGTTGATACGATCGCCGCGGGGTTGTTGTCGATCGACAAAAACGGCCTGGTGACCAATTTTAATCCGTCCGGTGAGCGGATTCTCGGCCTGTCCGCTGGGCGCATGCAGGGCCGGCCAGCCAACGAGGCCTTCAAGGAGTTCGGACTGACCCTGTTTCAAACGATCTACGATCGCATGTTGCAGGATCAGCGTGACGACTTGACGCTCGACGGGACGCTCGAGGTCGATGGGAAATTCCTGACGGTGGCGCTGCATGCATCGAGAATGAAAGACGAGCAGGGCCAGGACCTCGGCGTCGTCCTGGTATTTGAGGATCTGACCGAACTGCTCAAGGCGCAAAAAGTGGCGGCCTGGCAGGAAGTGGCCCGTCGGGTGGCCCACGAAATCAAGAATCCGCTCACACCTATTCAGCTGTCCGCGCAGCGCATGCGCAAGAAGTTCCTGGAGAAGGCGCCCGACTTCGATCGGGTCTTCGACGAATCCACCAACGTCATCGTCAACGAGGTGGCCAGCCTCAAGCACATGGTCGACGAATTCTCCAAATTCGCCAGGCTGCCGGCTCCACAGTTGGCGCTGCAATCGTTGCGTGACGTCATCACTGAAGTGATCTCGTTGTACCGCAGCGCCCATAAGGACATCGAGTTAATCGTGACGCTGGATGACGACCTGCCGAATCTGAAATTCGATTGGGAGCAAATCAAGCGGGTGATCGTCAATCTCCTCGACAACGCGATCCAGGCGATGAATCAGAAGGGGCGGGTGTGGGTAACAACTCAGTACGACACCAAGCGTCGCCGCGCCGTCGTATCGATTGCGGACGAGGGTTCCGGGATCGCGCCGGAGGACCAGGAGAAATTGTTCGTCCCGTATTTCACCAGAAAGAAGACCGGCACCGGCCTAGGGCTGGCGATCGTGCGGCGAATCATTACCGATCACGAGGGCCAAATCTCGGCCGGCAACAATCAGCCACGCGGCGCAGTGTTTACCTTTGAATTGCCGGTGTAGAAGCCGCGGAAGGCACGGAGGTCAATGTCCGCTTCGATTCTAGTAGTCGACGATGAGGAAGCGATCGTCTCGTCGCTCAGCAGTATTTTGCAGGACGAGGGCTATGAGGTCTCGGTTGCCAAGAGCGGCGCGGAGGCGCTGAAGAGCTACATGGCGGATCCGCCGGATTTGATGCTCCTCGACATTTGGATGCCTGATATGGATGGCCTGGAGACTTTGCGCCGCATCAGGGAGATCGTACCAACAGCGCAGGTGATGGTCATGTCCGGCCACGGTTCGATCGAAACGGCGGTCAAAGCGATCAAGCTTGGTGCATACGATTACATTGAAAAGCCGCTGTCACTGGAAAATGTCACCTTGCGCGTCAAGCACGCGCTAGAACAGTACCGGTTGGAGGAAGAGAACCGGTCGTTGCGCACGAAGGTTCAACGCAAGTTCGAATTAGTCGGGCAATCACCAGCCATGCAGCAACTCCGCCAGTTGATCGATACCGCCGGTCCGACGAACAGCCGTGTGCTGGTCGGGGGAGAAAACGGGACCGGCAAGGAGTTGGTCGCACGTGCCATCCACCTCCAGAGCGCGAGGGCGGATCGGACTTTCGTGGCGGTCAATTGTGCTGCGATTCCGGAAACACTGATTGAAAGCGAGCTGTTCGGTCACGAGAAAGGCTCATTCAGCGGCGCGACCTCGATGAAGCGCGGGCAATTCGAGCAGGCCGACGGCGGCACGCTCTTTCTGGACGAAATTGGAGACATGAGCCTCAATACCCAGGCAAAAGTGCTTCGGGCCCTCCAGGAGCAGCAGTTTACGAGAGTTGGAGGAACCAGGCTGCTGAAGGTCGACGTACGGGTGTTGGCCGCATCCAACAAGGATCTCTTGAAGGAAATCGAAAAAGGCGCGTTCCGGGAAGACCTCTTTTACCGTTTGAACGTGGTGCCCATCGTGGTGCCTCCGCTGCGGGAGCGGCGTGAGGACATTCCGCTCCTAATCCGTCATTTCATGAAGCTGCATGCAGAGGAGCAGGGTTTGCGCATCAAGGAAGTGACACCGGAAGCCATGAACGTCTTCCAGCAGTACGAGTGGCCGGGCAACATTCGGGAGCTACGGAACCTGATTGAGCGACTTATGATCATGGTCCCGGGCAATGTGATCGATACGGCACAAGCCACGACGTCGCTCCAAGTGAAGCCACCCGGCGCTGCCTCAGCCGCACCGGGTGCTGTAACCCAACCAGCCGTGAACCCTCTCTTCACGCAGCCATTCGACTCGCTCCGTGATGCGCGCAATGCGTTTGAAAAGGAATATATCGGGCGAAAATTACGCGAGCATCACTGGAACATTTCGCGGACGGCTGAAGATTTGAAAATCGAGCGGAGCCATCTTCACCGGAAGATCAAGCTGCTGGATGTCGAAATGCGGCCGGAAGCCTAACTCTCATCCCAAATCCCGTTTGTCTCTTTATTCATCTTGCGATGTTTGCGAGAGATATGGAAGCCGTCGGGCCACAGGCTTTGGCATTTTTTGATCGGTACAGCAATGTCAAGGCGGTGGCCAGGAAGCTCAAAGCGGACGTTCAGTATGCAATTCGATTCGGTGCCGACCTGGAAAAGCTCATCACGCTTCTCGGTTTACGGATCGGCCGTGAGGAGAGGACCCTGTATCCCCATTCGACCGTGTTGCGAATCCGGTGTAGCGACGGGCGTCGCACTCTCAATTGAAGCGTGTCTGTCGGCGGTGGTTTTGGTCGGGGCGAAAGGATTTGAACCTTCGACCCCTGCGTCCCGAACGCAGTGCGCTACCGGGCTGCGCTACGCCCCGACCGGGTGAGATTTCGGAAAGGAAGCGCGAGTATCTTACATCAGAGGGTCGAAACGCAAGCCGTGCGCCTCGGCCACCCCGCGACAAGTCACCTTTCCCTGAAAAAGGTTTACGCCCTTTGCCAACCCCGCGTCGGCCCGCACCGCGGCTTCAACGCCGGCCGAGGCCAGCGTCAAGAGATATGGCAGGGTTGCGTTGGTCAGTGCGTGAGTAGAGGTGCGCGGGACAATACCCGGCATGTTGGCCACACAGTAATGCAACACGCCTTCCATTATATAAGTCGGCTCCGAATGCGTCGTGGGCCGGCTCGTTTCGAGGCAGCCGCCTTGGTCCACCGCCACATCGACGATCACCGATCTGGGTTTCATCTTGCCGACGAGGGCACGTGAGACGAGTTTCGGCGCCCGAGCCCCCGGCACCAGCACGGCGCCAATCAGAAGATCCGCCGTGACCACGCTCTCCTCGACGGCCGCTTTGGTTGAGGCGCGCGTGACGATTCTCCCCTGATACAGATCATCAAGGTACCGCAGGCGCTCGATTTCGAGATTGACGACCGTCACGTCAGCCCCCATGCCGACGGCGATCCTGGTGGCCGCACTGCCGACGGTGCCCGCTCCCAATATCACGACCTTGGCCGGCGCGACACCAGGCACACCGCCTAACAATAGGCCGCGGCCGCCTTGCGTCACTTCCAGATAGCGGGCACCGATCTGCACTGACATGCGCCCAGCGATCTCGCTCATCGGCTTCAACATCGGCAGCGTGCCGTCTCTCGCCTCAATCGTTTCGTAGGCGATGGCGGTGATGCCGGTTTCTAATAATGCCTTGGTCAATTCCGCAGATGAGGCTAAGTGCAGGTACGTGAACAGCAGCTGGCCTGGGTGAAAGAGGCGGGTTTCCGACAGCTGTGGCTCCTTGACCTTGACGATCAAGGCCGCGTCCCGGAACAGAGCCTCTTTCGAACTCGCAAGTCGCGCACCTGCCTGCCGGTACTGTTCATCGGAAAACCCGCTGCCGAGTCCCGCGGACGGCTCTACGAGGACCTCATGGCCGGCCTGGCAAAGGCCCTGCACGCCATCCGGTGTGACGCTCACACGATATTCGTGGTCTTTGATTTCTTTCGGCACTCCGATGATCATGGCGTCCCTCTCTCCGGCGCAACGCTCACACGGTTCTTCCCTATTGTATCGAGAGATGTGCCGAAAGAGAACTGATGCGGCAGAACCCGCTCTCATGCGGTGGACAGTGCGCGGAGCGGTGTTGTAAGATTTGCCCCTCGCATCGCAGCTCAA
>DASVBB010000193.1:0-6644 GCA_036376045.1 Nitrospira sp. | reverse complement strand
TCTTTCTGTTCATGATACCGCAAGGGTCAAGGGGATGCTAGGCACTCTTGAATCGGGTCACTTTCGCGAACGCGATCGCCGCAAAAGGAAGGGCCAGGCCAAGGATCAGTTGCAGAATCAGCAGGTCGCCGAGTTGACTGTAGTCGGCCGGTGTTTGGATTGCGCCGGATGCCGGATCTCTGACCTCACGGGTCACGACATAGACGTCATTGAGATATTTTGTGCCGAGCTGGCTCAAGGAAAGAGCCAGGTTCGTAAATGAGGCCATCACCGCAAAGAACGTGGCCTTGAGGTGCGCCGGCGCCGAGTTGGCGATCCATACGAGCATGGGAATCATCGAAATCTGCCCGAGCGGAGATTCCAACGCCGTATCGATCAGGGCAATAAAGCGTGCATCCACGACCCCGCCCGTCAGGCGTGCCGTCCATTCGTGGAACCCATAGTACATACTGACAATAGGCAGCGTGAGAATCGTTCCTACGAACGTGAGGAAGCCCACGACATAGGCGATCGAGCGCTCGGCCATGAAGCGCCGGAATACAAACATCCCGGCCAACGTCAACGTGCTGCCGATCAATGAGAGCACGGAGAGAAACTGCTGGTCGAACTTCAGTTCGTCGATCATCCACCAGGTGGTGCCGGGGCCGGTGCCGGGAATCGCACGGAAGATAAAGACGACTACCGCAGTACCGACCAGCGTGAACCGCTTGTCCGGTTCCAGTTCCCGCACGAGCCTGAGCATCAGGAACAGCACAATGCCCATGGAACCGGCAAACACGATTTCTTCTCGATACGGGAAGCTGCCAAGCCCGACCGCCAGCGTAAAGAGCACGAAGGCAACGCTTCCACCGAGAATCCACCAGTTGGGATGTGTCGGCTCACTTGAGGCATCGCGTACGTTGACCATCCGTTCTGTCTGTTCTGGGGTGAACCCCTGCCTGATGAGCCGGCTCCGATGCTGTCGCTGGAGTATCCACGCCAATCCGATTCCGAGCACCGACACAAACGGAATCGCCAGTGCCAGAAGATAAATTTTTTCGTAGATACGAACGATGTCGGTCTGCGGCAGTTCTTCCACACCGACGAAGACATAGACATTGACCAACGCCACGATAATCTCGCCACCGATAATGGCGACCCGGCCAAGCGTCTGCATCGTGGCATGCATGAGCTTGCGTGTCGGTTCGTCGAACGGCTGGCCGCGGTCATCGACACGGGGAACCGCCTCAACGGTCATGGCATCGGCGACGGCATCCTGAATGACGTACCCGACCGGGGCAAGAATGACGCTCAGCACGAACCAGACTTCCGCCGGCAGAATCGCCGTCATGGCTTCCCGATGGCCGATGAGCGCCGCCATGATGCCGAGACTAACGGCAAGCAGCGCCGCCCCCACGCCAATCAGCCAGCTCTTCCATCGCCAGAGCAGGTCGACCGTGTGACCGATGGGCATCTTGAGTGCCCAGGGAATGCCGGCCCAAAACCCGAGTGCGGCCAAAAACGAGGCCGAAAGGCCCAAGTAATCTTTGACAAAGAAGGTGCCGACGATGCTGGTGAGACCGGAAATCCCGTAGGCCGCATACACCATGAGCGGCGGAAGGTAGGAAAGCCGCATCTCACGTCCCAGCGACAAGATATTGCGGTCAATCCAGTTAGACAGAGACGTGAGCATGCGGCGTGGGTTCAGGATGCGAGCGCGGAGCGACGTTGACCGACGAGAAAGCGAAGATGCGTCTGCATCTCGTCGGAAGGGAGCTTTACACGGTCCCCGTGACCGGGCAGCACCCATTCGAACCGGTAGTTGAGCAGCTTCTCTATGGATTGCACCATCGCGCGTGATCTCCATACCAGCCGCCTGGGCGCTTCCAGCGACCGGGCGTCGGGATCCCACCACAGGTGGTCGCCGCTGAAAAGAAACCCGCTGTCGTACAAGAGTGCGCTACTGCCAGGCGTATGGCCCGGCACAGGAATCAATTCGAACTGGGGAGCCAGACGGACGGTCTCCACCCCCTCAACAATCCACTCCGCATCCGGCATGGCATCCGCGTCGGCGCGGTGAATGATGCGCCTCGCGCCGAACCGCGTCGCGTATTGGGCGGCGTCGGCGACATCGTCCTCATGGGTCAGAAACACGTACCTGAGACCTCCCATACGCTCAATGGCATCCACGAGGTGTTTCATGTATCGCGGAGAGTCGATCAACCAGTTGCCATCAGGATGCTGGATGAAGTAACTGTTGGCACCAAAGGACTTCTCCGAATTGAATCCGCAGTAAAACACGCCGCCTTCCAGAAGCAGCGGGAAGCTGGACATCGCGGCTCTCAGCCGGGCCTTGTCGCTGCGCTCCGTCCCGATCGAACCCACCGGACAGGCAAGCAGCGCCTGGTAGGCCTGATGGAGTCCCTCGTCACTTTCCGGTTGTGTGGTCACCGCGGAAAATTCGCCGATTTCTTCGAAGCTCTTCGGCGCGAGCTGACGGCACGTGTCGCAGTTGATGCAGGTCGCATCGACAAAGAAGTTACCCGTCACGTTGCTGTCTAGTCGTTTTTTGGGATCAGCCATCGGTTATCCCATGATCCGCGGATCTATCCCCTGATAGAATTTGACCGCTCTCCATACCGTAACATACCATTGAGGGAGGGGAGGGAGCACCACCACTCAGGACACTAGAGGCGAGGGTCGACCCCAATTGGCGGAGAACACGAAATCTTCGATCGGTTGACGCTCGCGTGGCTTCATTTCGCGTTCGCGCAGAGAGTCCGGCAGGACGGCGGGATCACCTGGATAGCCCACGGCAATCATCGCGACCGGCTCGAATCCCGACGGAATCTGGCATTCCCGCCGGGCCTTCTCCACGTCGTATCCGGCCATCTGGTGGGCCTGCAAGCCCATGGCAGTGGCCTGAAGAACGAGATTTTCGACCGCCATTCCGGTGTCGTGCAGCGCATGCCGGTTTGCTGTTCCATCGTCTTCAAACAACAGACTCGCGACTGAAAGCATCAACACCGGCGCTCGAAACACCCACTTCGCGTTTCGCTCGGAGAGACAGCCAAACAGTTTGTCGTAATCAGCCCGGTTGTCCTTGGTCGCTGCGAGCAACCGCCACGGCTGTTCGTTGTTGGATGAGGGCGCCCAGCGTGCCGCTTCGAACAGACGTTTCAGCTTTTCGGGCTCCACCGGCCGTTCATCGAAGGCACGCGGGCTCCAGCGGCGCGCGATCACGTCTTCAATCGGGTGCTTCGCCGGTGCGGGCTTTTCCATATGATCAGCTGTCTTTCTTTTCCGGTTTCTGGTCCGTTTCGGGGGACCATCCGCCGCCCAGCGCCTTGTACAGCTGGACGACCGAAACCAGGTGCAATCGTCTGGATCCGGTCATGGCCAATTCTGCCTCAAACAAATTGCGCCGCGCCACCAGCACGTCAAGATAGTTGGCCAAGCCGCCTTTGTAGCGGAGCTCGGCCAGGCGAAGCGCCGATTGCAGCGCGTTCACTTGCTGCTGCTGCGCCTCGTTCTGTTCGCGTGCGGTCCTGGCGGCCACCAAGGCATCTTCAACTTCACGGAACGCCGTGAGTACGGTTTGCTGATATTGAGCGAGCGATTCCTTCGCCTGCGCCTCGACGGCCTCCTGCTGGAATCCCAGCGCTTGGGCGTTGAACAGGGGCAGCGTGAACCCCGCGCCGGCAGCGCCGAACGATGACACATCGGAGAAGATCGAACCCGTATGAGGATCGGCGGCACCAAGCAAGCCCGTCAGCGAAATCTTCGGAAAGCGATCGGCCTTGGCGGCGCCGATCCGTGCGGTCGCGGCGTTCAACTCCCGATCCGCCTGCAAGATATCGGGCCGCCGTTGAAGCAGCTCGGACGGCAAACCCGGCGGGATCGTGGGCGGCAGCAACTGTTCCACTAGAGTCGCCTTTCCGCGCGGAATCCCGAACGGCTTTCTCCCCAGCAGAACGCTCAGCTGGTTCTCCGCCTGAATCATTTGGCGCTCCAACTCGGCCGTCCGGGCCGCAGCATTGGCCCGTTCGGCTTCAAACTGGTCGGCGTCCAATTTCGACGTCATGCCCTGACGCAACCGCGCCTGGGCGATGCGAACCGACTCCTCCCATGATTGCAGCGTGCGCTTCGCGATGACGAGCTGGGTGTCGAACTGTAGGAGATTGAAATAGGCTTCCGCCACCGCGCTCACGAGTTCCAGGACCACTGCCCGACGATTTTCCTCCTTCGCGAAGAGATCCGCCCGTGCCGCCTCGTTGGCCCGCCTGAGACGTCCCCAGATGTCGACTTCCCAGGACAGATTCCCTTGCAAGTAATAGTTGAAGGGGTTGGGAAACCCCGGCACAAGGAAGACCGTCTTGCGACCGAACGACGGTGCGTTGCCAGAGGCGGTCATATTGGGAAGGAAATCGGATTTGGCCACCCACGCTCTGGCTTGGAACTCCTCGACGGTCGCGACGGCTCGCAGCAAGTTCTTATTTTCAGTCAATGCGATGTGGACCAGGTTCTGCAGTTGCTCGTCTTTCAACAGTTCCCACCAGGGGAGATTCGCCATGGAGGGCGCATCGACACCCGCTTCCGTCATGCGGTACCGGTCGTCTTTGTCGGGAGTCGGGGGCTCATAGTCCGGCCCCATGGCACAGGACATCAGCAGGGTGGATACGACAATGATGGCGTATGGGCGCATGTCAGGCGTCTCCTTTCGGAAGGGGCGAAGCTTGCCGGACGTGATGCGACGGCACTGCGGGCCGGCCTGTCAGTTTCCTAATCAACACATAGAACAACGGCACAAAGAATATCGCCAGGAACGTAGCGGCCAGCATGCCTCCCAGCACGCCGGTGCCGATCGACTGCCGGCTCGCGGCACCCGCGCCCGTCGCAATCACGAGCGGGAACATGCCGAAGATGAAGGCCATCGAGGTCATGATGATCGGACGAAACCGCAGCCTGGCCGCTTCGATCGCAGCTTCCATCAACGGCATCCCTGCTTCATACCGGGTGTTGGCAAATTCGACGATAAGAATGGCGTTTTTTGCCGAGAGTCCGATGAGTGTGACCATGCCAATTTGAAAGTAGATGTCGTTTGAGAAGCCGCGCAGCCATACGGCCGACAGGGCGCCAAAGATCGCGAACGGGACGGCGAGGATAACTGCGAAGGGCACCGCCCAGCTTTCGAATTGCGCCGCGAGGACCAGGAAGACCATCAGCAACCCGATCACAAAGACGACATTGGATTGGCTTCCCACCCGACGCTCTTGAAAGGAAATATTGCTCCAGTCGATGTCATAGCCTTGCGGAAGCAACACTTCATTGGCCGCGCGCTCCAAGGCCTCGAGCGCCTGCCCGGAACTATAGCCTCGTGCCGCCGAGCCAAGGACCAGCGCCGTGTTATATCCATTGAAGTGGTTGACCGGATCCGGGCCGCTTTGATACTCCGTGGTGACGACCGTGTCGAGTGGAATCATAGTCGTCCCCTGTCCGTTTTGCGCGCGGATATAGATCTTGGAAATATCCTGAGGCTTCGACCGATACTCCGCATCGGCTTCGGTCTGCACATGATAGATGCGACCGAATTTAAGGAAGTCGTTGATATAGAAAGTACCGAAGTACGCTTGCAAGGTGTCAAAGGCGTCGGAGATCGGCACCCCGAGCGCTTTGGCTCGTTCGCGATTGACATGGGCATACAGACGCGGCGCAGAGACCCGGAAGTTCGTACCCACCTGCCCGATGGCTGGTTCCTTTTTCGCTCGTTCGATAAATTGCTGGGCGACAGCCGCAAATTTCTTGAAATCTCCTCCGCTCGGATCCTGCAACTGAGCAGAAAATCCGCCGACCGTGCCGACGCCGCGAAGGGACGGCGCATTAAAGGCTAGGAGAAGCGCCTCAGGAATCTTTGCAAACTCGCCGTACGCCATTCCGATCAGCGATTGGACGTGATATTGAGGCTCTGTGCGTTTGTCCCAGAGATGCAAAGGGACAAACATGGTTGCGGCATTTGGACCTCTCGTGCCGAAGACAAAATTCTGCCCGGACATGGCATCGGTCGAATGCACCGCCGGATTGGCCTGAAAAAACTTTTCGATCCGTTCGAGTACCGCGTCCGTGCGCTGCTTTGACGCCCCGTCCGGAAGCTGCGCCACGACAATAAAGTATCCTTGGTCCTCCTCAGGCAGAAAACTGCGCGGCAAGGTGACGAACATGCCGGCCGATAAAAGCACGACGAGACCGAACACGAGCATGACGCGAATGGGCCTGACGACGAGCTTACCGACCATGCTGGTGTAGCCTCGCTGAGTGGCCCCGAAGACGCGATCAAACCCTTTCCAGAACCCACCGCGCTCTCTCTCGTGTGGCACGAGAAACATGCTACAGAGCGCAGGGCTTAGGGTCAGGGCGACGAACCCAGACACCGTGACCGAGATCGCGATCGTCGCCGCAAACTGCTTATACAGAGCGCCGGTGATCCCGCCGATGAAACCGACCGGCACGAACACCGACACCAGGACCAGCACGATCGCGATCACCGGAGCGGTGACTTCGGACATGGCACGTTTGGAGGCCTCTTTGGCGGAGACGCGATCCTCCCGCATGTGCCGCTCGACGTTTTCGACCACCACGATGGCGTCGTCCACGACAATGCCGATCGC
>DASVBB010000188.1:0-7923 GCA_036376045.1 Nitrospira sp. | reverse complement strand
ACCACGATCGCCCCGACCATGGGATTGGGACTGGCGGTTCTACGGCCTTTTGCCGCGAGGCGAAGGGCCGACATCATGTAGTGGAGATCCTGTGATTCGTTCGCCGGCATCGATCAAGGGTTCCGTCACGCAACCGATGAGGCATGGCGTGGGGAACCGAAAGAGACGCGGAAGGGAGCGGCCTCCGATAACCCCTCTCATCATTCGATGTTGACGGTCACCGCTTCCCGCGGGCCATTCGGGATCGGCGGCGGCCGGCCCGCGCGGATGCGGTCGTCTTCGCACCTTTCTTGGACTCAGCTTCGGCCAAGGCTGCGTGCGCAGCCGCGAGCCGGGCGATCGCAACCCGGTACGGAGAGCAGCTGACGTAATCGAGTCCCAGCTGATGACAGAACTCGACGGAACTTGGATCGCCGCCGTGTTCGCCGCAGATGCCGAGCTTGATACCGACCCGAGTCTTCCGCCCACCCGCAATGGCCTGCCTCATCAAATCACCAACTCCCTCCCGATCGAGCACGGCAAAGGGGTCGGATTCCATAAGATTGGCGCTTTTATAGTAGTCGATGAACTTGGCGGCATCGTCGCGCGAGAATCCGAAGGTCGTTTGCGTCAGATCATTGGTGCCGAAAGAGAAGAACTCGGCCTCTTCTGCGATGCGAGCAGCCGTCACGGCTGCACGCGGCAGTTCGATCATGGTTCCAATCAGATACGAGAGCTTTACATTATGTCGTTTCATCGTCTCCTGAGCGACCTCGCGCACGAGCTCTTTCTGCGACTTCATCTCCGAGACCATGCCGACCAGCGGAATCATGAGCTCCGGAACGATTTTCTTGCCTTCCTTGGCAAGCTCGCAGGCCGCCTCCATGACCGCGCGCGCCTGCATGCGCGTAATTTCCGGCATGGTAATGCCCAAGCGGCATCCGCGCAAACCCAACATCGGGTTGAATTCGTGCAACTCCTCAACCCGCGCGAGCAATCGGCGTTTTTCCTCCAATGCGCCGCTATCGGCACCCGTCAACTCCAACCTGGCGATTTCGACCATTAATTCCTCGCGCTTGGGCAGGAATTCGTGCAAAGGGGGATCGAGCAACCGGATCGTCACGGGATAGCCTTCCATCTCCCGGTACAGGCCGATGAAATCCTGTTTCTGAAGCGGTAACAATTGATCCAGGTACTTTTCCCGCTCTTCTTTGGTTCGGGCTAGAATCATCTTCTGCATGATCGGAATCCGGTCCTCGGCAAAGAACATATGTTCCGTGCGGCAGAGCCCGATCCCTTCCGCGCCAAATCCTCGGGCGATCTTGGCCTGCTCCGGCACATCGGCGTTCGCCCGAACGCGCAGCTTCCGCACGCTGTCCGCCCACGACAGGATGGTGGTGAAGCGCTGATACTTATCGGATTTTTTCGCGTTCAGCTTTCCCTGAATCACTTGAATGATTTCCGACTCGACGACCGGAATATCGCCCTCATAGACGTTGCCGGTGCTGCCATTGATCGACAGGTAGTCTCCTTCACGGAAGGTTTTGGCGCCGATTTTCACTGTCTGACTGTCGAGGACTTCCACAGATTCACAGCCCGCTATGCACACTTTTCCCATCTGACGGGCCACAACGGCCGCATGAGATGTCATCCCGCCCCGCGCGGTCAAAAATCCGGCGGCGGCGTTCATCCCATGGATGTCGTCAGGACTGGTTTCCTGGCGGACAAGGACGACACGGCTGCCGGCGGCCTTCATATCGACGGCGCGATCGGGACTGAGGGCGATTTTGCCGGCTGCAGCACCGGGTCCCGCCGGCAGTCCTTTGCCAAGGGGATTGGCCTTCGCTTCTTCCTTCGTATCAAAGATCGGATAGAGGTACTGCGCCAGTTGATCCGGTCCGATGCGCTGGACCGCCTCTTCCTTGGAGATAGCGCCCTCCTTCACCATGTCGACCGCAATCTTGACCGCGGCAATACCCGTCCGCTTCCCGACGCGGGTTTGCAGCATATAGAGCTTGCCTTCCTGGATCGTAAATTCCAGGTCGAGCATATCGCGGTAATGTTTCTCGAGCTTCTTATAGGTCTGCTCCAGGTCCCTGTACGCGTCGGGAACATTCTTCGCGAGCGCGCTGACTGGCAACGGCGTCCGAATACCGGCCACGACATCTTCACCTTGCGCATTCATGAGGCATTCGCCGAAGAACGCCTTGTCTCCCGAGCTGGGACTGCGAGTGAACGCCACACCCGTCCCGCTGGTTTCTCCCATATTGCCGAACACCATGGCGACGACGTTCACCGCCGTCCCCCAAGTATCCGGTATGCCGTAAAGCCTGCGATAGGTGATGGCCCGCGCCCCGAACCAGGAGGAGAAGACCGCGCTGATCGCCATCCGGAGCTGTTCGAGCGGTTCGTCCGGGAAATCCTTCTTTGTTTCTTCCTTGACCAGCGCCTTGAAGCTGGCGACCAATTCGCGAAGATGGCGCGCGTCGAGGTGCGTTTCATGCGTCACGCCCACTTCCGCTTTCTTGTGCTTGAGGATCGCTTCGAAGTGCTCCCGGTGCACCCCCATGACGATGCTGCCGAACATCGAGACGAACCGACGATAGCTATCTTGCGCGAAGCGGTCGTTGCGGGTTTTCGCGGCGAGGCCTTCGACGGTCTTTGTCGTCAATCCGACATTCAGGACCGTATCCATCATGCCGGGCATTGACGCACGGGCGCCGGAGCGCACCGACACGAGAAGCGGTCGCTCAGGATCGCCGAATCCCAAACCCATCGACCGCTCCACACGCTTTAACGCCTGGAGGGACGCCTCCCACATCCCCGGCGGATACTTCTTGCCCAGCCGGTAATACTCGACGCAGGCATCCGTGGAGATCGTGAAGCCCGGCGGCACTGAAATGCCCAGGTTGGTCATCTCCGCCAGCCCTGCGCCCTTGCCGCCGAGCAGCTCTTTCATGTTCGAGGTGCCCTCGGCCTTTCCGTCACCGAAGTAGTAGACGTATTTCTTAGCCACGCGTCTCTCCTTCCACCCTTAGTGGAGACCCGATGCGCTCCGGGAAGTCGCCGGATCAAGCTGCAATCGATACCGACCGACCAAATATCGTCTGATCCACATGCCGAACAGCAACACCACACACACAAACAGAGTCAGCGCCAGTAAACGAAAATCCGACCGCACTCCCGGGTCGATGTAGTATTGACCATCGGGTCCCAGTCGAACGGCAACGTCCTTGCTTAAATGATGCGGCTTCCCCGACGGATCCGACAATTTGATCCACTCGGAGCACAGCCGCACCGGATCCGGCGCTCCGGCCACTCGCTCCCAGGTCAGTCGAAGACAGACATCCTCTTTGCCATTGAACACATCCGGCGTGCTCACCAACTCATCGAGATTGATGCCGCTGAGCCGAACTCCCAAGAGCAAGAGTACATTGCAGAACACGATCAGCGCCGCCGTGACCAGCCTGGAAAACCGCCGGACCTTCGCCGCCCGCCACTCGTCCGACTCTGGGTACCGAGGGTCCGGCAGTCCCATCATGCTCCGTTATCCGATGGGCTGAATCGGACTGTCCCTATGTCCCTTGTACCATAATCCGCGAAAAGTCCGCGAACGAGGTAAAGCACTCGCTCACGTCCTTCAACAAGGACAATCGATTACTCCGCAGCGCCGCATCTTCCACATTCACCATGACGCCGGTAAAAAAAGCGTCGATCGCCGGTTTGAGCGCCACCAATGCCTCCAGCGCCTTCTCATACCGGCCGTGTGCCATCTCCCGCCGGACGTCCTCGCGACAGACGCCGATCCGGCGGTGTAATTCGCCTTCGGCCGACTCCTGAAACCGGCTCGGATCGACCGGTTGACGGTCCCACCGTTCCTTCTCAACAATCCGTGAGGCCCGCTTGAATCCGACGATCAGCGGATCAAAATCCGGTTTGGCTGTGACGTCCTGCATCGCTTTCATCTTCAACAGCAGATCGACCAGATCGATCGGTCCGGACGACGCCGCGGCTCGCAAGACGGCCTCCATGACATCATCCCGAAGAGCATGAACCGTGCGGCCGTAGTGGCGCACTCGCTCGAATAGAAAATCAGCGACGCGCTGGCGTCCCTGTTGCTCGGAGTCAGCCGTGCCCTTGATGCCGCCCCCGACAAGCAGGCCCCGTGCGTGATCGATGTACTGGCCAAGATCCAGGCGGAGGTTTTTTTCTAAAATGATGCGGACGATAGCCGTGGCGTGCCGTCGAAGGGCAAAGGGATCCTCCGAGCCGGTGGGAATCATCCCGACATGAAAAAATCCTGCGATCGTATCTAAACGGTCGGCAAGGGACAGGACGAGTCCAGCCAACGATTGTGGCAATTCGCCTTCGAGCGCCTTCGGCAGGTATTGCTCGCGGATGGCCTGACTCACCGCCTCCGGCTCTCCATCATGCTTGGCATACTCACCGCCCATGATCCCCTGGAGCTCGGGAAATTCGCCGACGATGCCCGTGAGAAGATCGGCCTTACTGAGCTGAGCAGCTCTCCGGCAGGCATTCAGCAAATGAGGATGGTCCGACGCACCTACGGCAAGTGTGAGCACGGAGACCAGTTGAACGAGACGTTCCTCTTTCTGGCCCATCGTGCCGAGCTTTTGATGGAAGGTCACACCGCTCAGCTTCTTGACCCGTTCCTCCAATCGCGTTTTCCTGTCCTCATCGAAGAAAAACTTGGCGTCAGCAAGCCGGGCGGCCAGCACACGCTCATTGCCGGCCCGGATCAACGACATATCCTTGGGTTGATTGTTCGCCACGGCGAGAAAGTGGGGAGCCAATCTGCCGGTCTTGCCGTCCCGTACGGAGAAGAACCCTTGATGCTCTTTCATCGACGTGACCAGAATTTCTGGCGGCACCGCAAGATATTCCGGTTTGAAGCTCCCGAGGACGGCGCTGGGCCATTCCGTCGTAAACACCGCCTGATCCAGCAGCGACTCGTCGGCGTTGAGTACGACCCCGCTCCGAGCACAAAGGCGGTCAAGCTGGTCCTTGATGACCTGCCGCCGCCGCTCGGGATCCACAATGACGCCGGCGCGTTCCAGCGCCTTGCGATAGGATTCATAGTTGCGGACTGCGAGGGGAGCCCCGCCGCGGATCACCCGATGGCCATAGGTGGTCTTCCCGGCTTGAATTCCCGCTGCCTGGATCGGCAGCACGGCCTCATTGAACAGTGCAACGAGCCAGCGTACCGGCCGGGCAAACCGGACACCGGCCTCATTCCACTTCATCGCTTTTGGAAAAGAGAGTTGCCCAATCACTTGTGGCAAGAGTTCGACCAGAACCGACTTCGCCGGCCTCCCTGCGTCCTCCTTAACGGCGAACAGATACTCCCCTTTAGGAGTCGCACGCACCTCCAGGCTCGCCACCGGGACGCCCTGACCAGCGGCGAAACCGATCGCCGCCTTCGTCGGCTGTCCCTGCGAATCGAACGCCACGGACTTCGAGGGTCCCATGGTTTCCTTTTTGACAGCCGTTTGGTGGAGCGCAAGGTCTTCAACGACCAGGACAAGCCTGCGAGGCGTTCCGGAAGTCACGATCGTCCCCGACGACAGACGCGCCTCTGCTAGAAATCGCCTCGCGCCTTCCCGTAAGGATGAGAGTGCCGGCACGATGAATTGGTAGGGCAGCTCTTCGACGCCGATTTCCAGCAGCAGTTCTGCTCCCCGGCCCGGGGCCTTCGATCGCGTGGTATTCCGCCCGGCGCGCGTCATCTTCGGATCGTCCTTCGGCCGGAGTGCTCACGACCACGCCGCCGTTCAAGGCCTGCCTCCGCTCTGAGGAGCGGATGTCCCATCGCCGCTCGTTCTTCGATGTATCGTTCGGCGCATTGCCGGGCTAGAGCACGGACACGGGCAATATATCCCGTCCGCTCCGCCACACTGATGGCGCCTCGAGCATCCAACAGATTGAAGGCATGCGAGGACTTGATGCAGTAGTCGTAAGCCGGAAGCGTTAACCGCTGGTCCGTGCTGGCCAACAAACGCTTGCACTCCGCTTCGTAGGATTGAAAGAGATTCATCAACATCGCCACATCGCCCTGCTCGAAATTGTAGCGTGAGAACTGCACCTCGGTTTCATGATGGATATCTCCGTACGTGACTCCCTCGGTCCAGGCCAAGTCGAAGACATTGTTGACCTGTTGAAGGTACATCGCAATGCGTTCGGTGCCGTACGTGATCTCACCGGTGATGGGACTCAATTCGATCCCGCCGATTTCCTGGAAGTAGGTGAATTGGGTGATCTCCATGCCGTCCAACCGGACTTCCCAGCCCAATCCCCAGGCGCCCAGCGTGGGGGATTCCCAATCGTCCTGAATAAACCGGATGTCATGCTGCTTCGGATTGATACCCAAGCGCGCGAGACTTTCCAGGTAGAGTTCCTGAATATTATCGGGAGCAGGCTTCAGCACCACCTGGTATTGGTAGTAGTGCTGCATGCGGTTTGGATTTTCGCCGTACCGGCCATCGGTCGGACGTCGGCAGGGCTGAGCATAGGCAGAACGCCATGGCTCAGGTCCGAGCGACCGCAAGAATGTGGCGGGGTGAAAGGTTCCAGCCCCCATCTCAACGTCATAGGGCTGGTGGATCACGCACCCATGGTCGGCCCAAAACCGATGCAACGTGAGGATGAGTTCCTGGAAGGTCACGAACAGTCCAGCCGTCGTTCGCGCAATTCAACAAGCCGAAAATGGAGTTCGAAGCTAACAGGAACCGCTAGAGACTGTCAAGAAACCGCACGCAGATCAAGGAGTTGCGAATATTGACGTCATTGGTCTTGACGGCATTCCAATCCCTCCTCTATTGTCCGAATTCTTGATTAACACACTCGGAATTACCCTCGCGCATGAAACTCTCTAAAAAAAGCGAGTACGCCTTACGGGCGTTGCTTGAACTGACCCTGGCTCACGGTAAAACCACTCTGCAACGCCACGAAATTGCCGCCCGCCAGAACATTCCAGTGGAGTTCCTCGAGCAGATTCTCCTGGCCCTCAAGCGGGCCGGGCTCTTGTCCAGCCGGCGCGGAATGAAGGGAGGCTATGGGCTGATCAAATCCCCGGATGCCATTACGCTCGGCCAGGTCATCCGCATTCTCGATGGACCTCTAGCGCCTATCGGGTGCGTCAGCAAGACCGCCTACCAGAAATGTCGAGACTGCCCCTACACGGATCATCCCCAATGCCCGGTCCAGCACGTCATGGGAACGGTACGCGACGCAATTGCCGGTATCTTGGATCACTACACCCTCGCAGATTTTGCTGCCCGACAAGGATAAATCACGGATCTTATCGTCCTCATCCTCATTCTCTTGGTGGCAGCCACCTCTTGTGGCAGCCACGGGCAAAGGCGCTTTGGGGCCCCGGCTTGAGCAGCCTATCTAAGCGTTTCGTCCCTCCTTGTCTGCCACGAGATCGCGATCTTTACACGTTCTTCTGACGTCCTGCGTTCCATTTCGTGGGTGGTCGCAGGTGTCCGCAATAGTGATCCTGCTGCGCCGGCTCAATGGTCAGTGGCTGCGGTTCTGGTGGAGGTGGCGAAGGGGTTTCGAGTCAGTCGACATTTTCCACGACACCCACAGTCACAATGACCCGGTCTGGCCGCGAACACGACCTACTATTTTTCGGTGAGTTCCTACAACGGGCTTGAGAGTACCGACAGTCCGCCGGCGATCACGACACCGTCCGGTCTCTCCATCTTCATTGACTCCTTCGCCCTCGGTTTGTTAGCTTCGCATTCTACACGCACGAGGTACCGTCCACACCAAAGGCGATCCCCTTCATGACGATTCCGATCCCGACGTAAGGAGCGCGCATGCCTGGAACCACTTTATCCCACGAACAACTGGCGACCCTTCAAAACACTGCGACCCATCTGCGCATGGAGAGCGTACGCTCGACCAGCGCCGCCGGCA
>DASVBB010000187.1:0-4062 GCA_036376045.1 Nitrospira sp. | reverse complement strand
AGATTGAACACAGAATCGCCATTGGCCCCCCAGCTCTGTTGAGTGAAGACTACGCCGAGATAGGTCCCCGCGGCGCTACCACTCATTGAATGAATCCCGATGGTTTGGCCGGCAGCAGAGGTCGGCCAGTTCGGATCGCTTTGGGCAATGCCGTTGATGGTCTTATTCAAGACATCAATGAATTTGCTCTGCGATGGGGCATTGGGGTTCAGGCAATAAATCTTTGTATAGGTATTCTGGGTGCCAGAACCCGCCGCCGAGCAAACCCAAGTGTCCGCTCCAACAACCGCGACATGGTAGGTGACTGGATCGCCGTTAGGCGGACCTCCGAGGTTCGTCACCACAGTAGTAACCTTGTTGTATTTCGCCAGTTGGTTCCCGTTTAAAAAGTAAATGATGTCCGGATCGGCGGCAGACCATTCCCATGTCCAGGCGAAGCTCAGAGGATGCAAGCTTGGCCGGGCGGACCCATCCCCGACGCTAAAACTTGAGGAGTTGAACTCAAGCCAATAGGATATTCCGAAGCCATTCATCAGCTTCAGCGCCGTTGAATTGGCATTCCAGGTCCGATAATAGCCGGCATATTCAGGAATTAAGGAATTGCCGCTAGCGGTACTGCCATCGGTCACACGCAGGATGCGCGAGCCGAACGTCGGATCAGTAATGATCGAGTTCGTCAGACCGAGTGGAGGAGCGGGCGGGATCGGTTTGGCATCGGTTCCCGTGTACGCGGGATACGTGGTAGGAGCGTTGGCTGCGAAAAGTGATTGCCCGAGACCCAGTAGCGCGATGATCACCAGCGTGCTTACGGCGTAAACTGGCTTCTGGTAGGACGATCTTGCCAACATGGTGCGCCTCCCATGAAGAGATGCTCAGCCATTGTGCGGCGCAGACCATAGCACCAGCGGGGTTGACGGTCGTCCATGAACGGTAAAACCTCTGTAAAAAGTTTGGGAAAGGTCGATTCGGCGGCGGCTGTGAGGAGTGATTCAGTCTAGGCGAGTACGGAAGCGGTCGTTTTCTCTACCTGTTTGCTGCTGTTGTCATAGCGATGACCCGTGGGGCACGAGCACGAGCTTGCCGATCACGCCTCCCTTTCCTAGCAACTCGTGCGCCTGCCTGGCCTCTGCAACAGGAAATTGCCGCGCGACCAGTGGTTTGATCTTGTCCTGGCGGAGGAGATCGAGCAGGGTAATCAAATCCTGTCGAAACCACGCGGGTTTGAGCCTCTTAAGCCACTGGATGCTATAGGGAAGCACTCGTTTGCGGCCAGGAAGTAGCCAGGCGGCGGCAATGTAGACACCGAAGATGCCAATCTCACGAAAACGGTGACGACCACCTGAACGACCTGAAGCCACTCGTCCCTCACGCAGGGAGCCGGTCAGCCCATAGGCCACGACCATTCCCCCGGAGCGCAGAGCCTTTCGGGAACGCCAAATATGCGCGCCACCGATGCTGTCAAACACGACGTCGACGCCGTCACCCGTCAGGCGGTGAATCTCCTTCACGAAGTCCTGATGTTGGTAATCGATCGGGATGCCGCTGAGCTTGGAGACAGTCGATGCCCCTCGCGACGAACAGGTTCCGTACATCTCCAGTCCGACAAGGCGCCCAAGCTGCAAGAGCGCTGAACCGACTCCGCCTGCCGCGCCGTGGACCAGCACCCGCTGGCCTGTTGTGACGTGAGCCAAACGATGGAGCATCTGGTACGCGGTGACGTAGTTCAGAATGAGACTGACAGCTTCTGCGGGGTCCAACCCGGCTGGCACCGGAACCAGTTTATCTTGCGGTAGGCAGACGTATTCCGCGTAGGCGCCATGGATCGGCAAAGCGGCAACGCGCTGGCCAGGTTCGGGTTCACCGACTCCATCCCCGAGCCGGTCCACTGTGCCAACGAGATCCCAACCTGGGGTGAAGGGAAGCGGAGGAGTTTCGGGATGAATGCCCTCGCGCATCATGACGTCGGGGAGGGAAACACCGGCAGCCAGCACTCTTACCCGCACTTCACCATGCTTCGGCTCGGGGCACTCTTCCTGAATGACCCGAAGTTCCTCGGGGCCTCCGTAGTGACTGACGATGATGCGCTGGTGCTTCACGGACCGGTTCCTCCTCGCGCCGGCCTCAGTGTCGCGTAGGGCTACTTTACGTCATCGAAGTAATCAGGTCTATCGGTGACCAAGCATGATTCCTGGCATATCTTTGCTGAATCTAATTACATCCACGTGGCATCCGTTTAGATGCCTTCAAGACGCCTGGCGAGGCGATGGAGCTCATCCCACCAGGAATCGAGCAGCCTTCATAGATTTCACTGGGTTCTATCGTAATTCGTGTCAGCTGACTACGGAGGTTTCATCTGGCACGCACGTTGCTGATACACGTCGTATCAAAGCGAATCGTGAATGGACTTCAACAAAAGGAGAACGCCATGCATGCATACAAATCCGATTTATTGTTCGGAGCGTTAACTGGAAACGGACGTGTGTTGGTCGTCGATGATGAACCCTCTGTCAGGACCATCGTCCGTTTGCTTCTCGAAAAGGCCGGGTACGATGTCATTGAAGCCGAAAACGGGGAAGCGGCCATCGAAGCGCTCAATACAGGAGAGAACCGATTAGTGCTCGATGTCGTGATCTGCGATATCCGTATGCCGAAGATCAATGGAGTCCAGGCTCTCGAGTATTTTCAGAGAGAGTACCCTCACGTCCCGCTCATCGTTCTTACGGCCTACCCGGACACGAGAATGGCAGTTTCGTTCATGCGCAATGGTGTGGCGGATTACCTCATCAAGCCTGTTGACGCGCAGAGGTTGAGGGCTGCAGTTGAGAAGGCCATGGAGCAACGACAGGTGGCTTGGGCATGATATGGGAACTGCAAGCAAGCGGCGGCATTGTGGTTGGGATCGACACTGAGCAGGCGAGGGCGCCCTCGCCTGTAACCATCAGAAAAGCTCGCAGAAGCATTGTTGTGAACACGCTTTAATAACTTTCTCACGGCGATACTTTGGGAAGTACGGGCATCATAGGTAGAGTCGAGCCGCCTGTCACCGAATGTGCGGACAAGCGATGCCTCGATCGAGAAATTGGTAGTCCTGAAGACCTAGCGTTCTGTATTCAGTTTTCCACGCCTATACCGATCACGATGAGAACCGCGTAGTCCTGCTTCGTGCAGCCCTCGACCGGCGGCATCGCTCCCCCTGGCGCAACGGGAAACGCAGTCTTCTGCGCGTTTGCCGGCGAGCACGAACCACCAACCGGTGCCGGTGTATAGCGCGCGGAGCGGCAGGCCAGGTGCGTCACGTCGTAGAGCGTCGCGCCCTTATCGAGCTCCCAGCGCCTGTCCCCATTCCTGTCGGCGGGATGAATGGTCAGCACAGCCGTTACGTCGCGGGCGCCTGTCACCATGTATTTGCCGGGAGGGAGAGGAAAGGTCGGTTGTTCCATGATCAAGCCGTGTTCCTCCAGCCACCAGTCCGTGCCGTCGAATTTCCAGCGCGCCGGAGCAACGCCACCTGCATCCTTCAACCGTTGATAGTGCTTCAACTCGACGCCCCGGGGACCAGGGTCCAGAGGCCACAAGCCCCACGATTGCGCACCGCTCCCGGAAGTCGCACCCGGATCGCCCAACGCCGCGATGAACTGCGTCGATATCCGTTGGAACCTCGTCTGACCTCTGGCTGCGGGATGAACCAGCAGAGCCATCAGGGTGGCCATTATCACTAGCACAGTCGCCACAAGGCATGCGCGCCGAATGAGGATCATAGGGGTTGCGAACTCCCGGTACGCCTCAAAGTTGAGGGCGGCGATTGAATCGAAATTACTGCCTATGCGGGGTTCACCATGCGTGAGAAAGGAGTGTACTGGAAAAGCGGAGGCATATCCATCACCCCGGAACTGAAGCGAGCGTTTCACTCCGCCAAGCTCTGTCACTTCTGACAGTTTCGATCTAGAGCAAGAAGTGCTACCGGGCTTGCCGTATCATAGTGGGCCGGATACGAGAAGAGGGGAGAAGATTTATTGTTGACGCACTGCGGAGGACAATATGAAAGGCACCGGCAGATGGTCG
>DASVBB010000173.1:0-21065 GCA_036376045.1 Nitrospira sp. | reverse complement strand
AATCCGGCGCGAAGATCACGTCTTTTCCAAGCAGGCGTCCCAGGCGTTTTGCGACGGGGGCAAGGCTGAACTTGGGATCGAATTTGCCCTTCGGGCGGCCGAGATGGGAGCAGAGGATAACCTTGCCGCCGTCGTCGACCACACGGTTGATCGTCGGGAGTGTGGAGCGGATACGGGTATCGTCTGTGATCTGCAGCGAGTCGTCGAGGGGCACGTTGAAGTCGGCGCGGATAATGACCCGTTTGCCGGACAGGGAAATGTCGTCGATCGTCTGCTTATGCAGGTTCATGAACGGTCCTCTCGGGTCAGCGCGGAGCGGGCTGACATGTCATCGGGGGAGGCTGTGGCTCACCGGCCTTTGGACTTGGCCGCGAGGACCTTGATCAGGTCGCGCACGCGGCAGGAATAACCCCATTCGTTGTCGTACCACGCCATGACCTTGACCAGTCGTTTGTCGATGACCGTCGTCAACGGGGCGTCGAACGTGGCGGAGTGATCGTCACCTTTTTGATCGATGGACACAATGGGATCTTCGGAGTACTGCAGGATGCCTTTCAACGCTCCGTTCGCGGCCTTGCGAAACGCGTCATTGACGGCCGCCACATCGCAGTCCTTTTCGGTTTCCACCGTCAGGTCCACCAAGGACACATTCGGGGTCGGCACGCGAATCGCCAGGCCGTCCATCTTCCCTTTTAACTGGGGCAGGACGAGGTGCAACGCCTTCGCGGCGCCGGTGCTCGTCGGGATCATCGACATGCCGGCGGCCCGGGCGCGCCGCAGATCCTTGTGCGGAAGATCCAGCAATTGTTGGTCGTTCGTGTACGAATGAATCGTGGTCATCACGCCGTGCTTGATGCCGAACGTTTCCAGAAGAACTTTGGCCACAGGGGCGAGACAGTTGGTCGTGCAGGAGGCATTGGAAACGATGTGGTGTGTCTTGGGGTCAAATTTGTCTTCGTTGACGCCCAGGACGATCGTGACATCCGGGTCTTTGGCCGGGGCGGAAATAATGACTTGCTTGGCGCCCGCCGACAGATGCTTGCCCGCTCCTTCCCGATCGGTGAACCGTCCGGTTGATTCGATGACCACCTCCACGTTCAGGTCCTTCCAGGGCAATTCCTTCGGATCTTTGACCGCCAGGACCTTGATCGCCTTGCCCTCGACCAGAATCTGATCATCTTTGGCTTCGACGCTGCCTTTGAGCGTGCCGTGAACCGAGTCGTACTTCAGCAAATAGGCCAAGGTCTTGGCGTCGGTGAGGTCGTTGATCGCAACAAACTGCAAATCTGGATCGCCAAGCGAGGCACGTAAGACATTCCGGCCGATC
This sequence comes from Nitrospira sp., assembly GCA_036376045.1. Lineage (GTDB taxonomy): Bacteria > Nitrospirota > Nitrospiria > Nitrospirales > Nitrospiraceae > Nitrospira_C. Next base: position 19,738 of record DASVBB010000173.1, on the reverse strand, counting down.
CGTCCGAATCCATTGATGCCGACTTTGATAGCCATGTAGAGTGGTCCCTCCCAAAAACTACGCTTCTTTCCCTCGTAGCGATGGCGATAGTATCGGCGCCCGACCCCCTGAGTCAAGCGATACAAAAGTGGTAACTCCGCGTTGTCAAGGCGTTTTCGGGCCACTTTCCGGAGAACGACTGTGGGCAACGGCCGACGGCTCCTTCAGCGACCGTGCTTGCGCGTCGGATAGCCGGTTCGCTAGAGTTTTCGGACGATCCATCGCGGAGGACATCCCGTTGTTTGACCAGACGACCGATGCATTGGAATGGGAGAAGCTGCTTGCGCTGCTTGCTGCTCACACACGTTCAACGAGAGGTGCGGCGTGCGTGCGGTCGGGCGGGCTTGCAATAGATCTTGCCGAGTCGCGCCGGCGTCAGCAACTGACCACCGAAATGGTCCGGCTCCTCGACGGCCCTGATCCCATCCCGGTCCTGACCTTTCCAGATGTTGAGGACATGCTTGGACGGGCGGGGAAGGGTGCGGTGCTCGAAACCCACGAGTTGCGTGATCATGCGCTCCTGCTTGCGATCTGGGATGACGTTGAGCGCTACCTCGCCCGGCATGCGCACGATGCACCTGCGCTCACCGTTGTCGCGTCCGTGCTCGCGGCCGGTCGTGAACTCCGCAACATCAGGACGACGCTGGATGCCTCGATTCATCCTGACGGATCGATTCGCGATTCCGCCACGCCGGAACTGCGTCGGCTGACGCATCACGCCAATGATCTCAAGCAGCAGATACGCCGTCGTCTCGAAGACCTTTTGCAATCAGCCCGCTATGCAGAGGCCCTTCAGGAACGCTATTTCGCGGAGCGGGAAGGCCGCTACGTCGTCCCCATTAAGATTGATATGCAGCGGCGTGTTCCCGGCATCGTGCACGATGTGTCGGCCAGCGGGGCCACGGTGTTTCTGGAGCCCCGTGAGCTGGTCGAGCTCAACAATGCCATCAAGGTGGCCGATCGTGAGATCGACCGTGAGGTGATGCGGATTCTTCGTGAGCTCTCGAGCAGGCTTGCTGACAAAGCCGGGATCATTCTCGCCGGCCTGGAGGCCCTTGCAGAACTGGACACCATCGCCGCCCGTGCCGCTTTCGCACGGCAGTTGAAGGCTCATCCCGTGGCGCTCAACGATGAGGGGCGAATCCGGCTGCGGCAGGCGAGGCATCCGTTGCTGGTGCTCTCAAAACCGCATGTCGTGCCCAACGACCTCATGCTTGACCATCAGGTCCAGGTGCTGGTCATTTCCGGGCCCAATACCGGCGGCAAGACCGTCACACTGAAGATCGTGGGGCTTTTTGCGCTCATGGTGAGAGCAGGGATGCATCTGCCATGCGAGCCCGAGTCCGAAATGGCGGTCTTCCCTGATCTGTTCGCGGATATTGGCGATGCCCAGGACCTTGCCCGTGATCTGTCGAGCTTCTCTGCCCACATGACACAAATGGTTCAGCTACTGCAGCAGAGAGCTGGGAAATCTCACGTGCTCGTCCTATTGGATGAACCGGTCACCTCGACCGATCCCACCGAAGGGGCGGCGCTGGCGGAAGCGCTGCTGTGCCGTCTTGCCGCGTTGGGGATGAAGGTCATCGTGACGACGCACTACCGCTCGCTGAAAATCCTTGCGCAAACGACGCCGGGATTCGCCAATGCCAGCGTCGGGTTCGACATGCCGACGCTCTCGCCGACCTATCAGTTGTTCATGGGCGTCCCGGGAGGGTCGTCGGCCATTGAGATCGCCGGGCGTCTGGGCATGGAGCAAACCGTGCTCGACGAGGCCAGGCAGAAGTTAAAAGCGGAAGATCAGAGCTTCGAGCAGATGCTGGGTGATCTGCAGGCCAAGCAGCGCCAGTTGTCCATCGACCTGACACGCGCCGTGGAGGCGAGGGCCGAAGCCGAACGTGCGGCGGAACAAGCACGAGCACAATTGGCAAACCTCGAGGCGACGGAGCGTGAGGAGCGCAAAGGCATCAAACGACGCCTGCAGGAACAGTTCAGCCGTGCACGCGCCGAGGTGCAAGCGACCGTGGACGAGGTGAAGCGTGAGCAGAAACTCATCAAAGCAAAAGAGGCCAAACAGCGTCTGATCGAACTCGAAGTGCAAACAAGCGCTGAGCTGTCCCCGCCGGTCATTCCAATTCCGCTCGAGCAACTCGGAGTCGGTGACCAGGTTGAGATCGGGGCCTTGGGAATGAGGGGCACGTTGCTGGAATCGCCGAGTGGGAAAAAGCGTGTCCGGGTAAGAGTGGGGGAGGGTGAACTCCTGGCTACAGTTGCCAATCTCGTGGGAGTGGGACGATCGTCATCGCCCTCGCCGGCCCCCGCCCCGGCATCGATCCCGACTGCGACGACGATCCACCCCTACCTCGCCGACGAGCACCGGATCGTGGATGTACGGGGTCATGCAGCCGACGAAGCCATAGATCGTGTCACGGCGGCGTTGGACCGCGCCACCCTCGAAGGGGCGCCTTCGCTGCGCATTATCCACGGCCACGGGTCCGGAAAACTCAAGGCAACGCTGCGAACCTATCTGAGAAGTTCGCCGTATGTGGCTCAGGCCCGTCCCGGTGAACGAGCGGAAGGCGGCGATGGGGTCACGATCGTCACAATACGGTAGCCTGGGGCTATGTACCCGCCCTTGATCGATTACGAGATGCGGTACTTGGCCATGCGATAGCGGAGGGTATTGCGCGTAATCTTGAGGAGACGGCTGGCTTCCGATACGTTCCCGGCAGCTTTCCGGAGCGCTTCTTCGAGTATTGTTTTCTCCATTTCCTGAAACGAAAGACCGAAAGCCAGCAGCGATGTCTTTTCCGGCGCGACGGTCGGCGCTGGTGTTCTCGCCGTCCGAAATGTCGGGGATAAATGCATTACTTGAATCGTCGGATTTTTGCAGGTGATCGTCAACCCCTCCACCACGTTATGAAGCTCCCGTACATTACCGGGCCAATCGTGACGCTCAAGCAGGGCGAGCGCTTCCGGGGCAATGCCCTGAATGCGACACCCCCGCTGCTGCCGCGCGCGCTCGAGGAACGACCGTAAAATGGGTTCGATGTCGTCCGGGCGATCACGGAGCGGCGGAAGACGAAGTTGATACACGTTTAATCGATAATACAAGTCGAGCCGGAAGCGCCCGGCCTTGATCTGCGCCGGCAAATCTTCATTCGTGGCGGCGATCACGCGGATGTTGACTTTGACGCTGTGCGTATCGCCGAGAGGGTCGACGAGATGGTCTTCGAGCACGCGGAGCAGCTTGGCCTGTGCCGAAAGGCTCATCTCGCCAATCTCGTCGAGGAATAGCGTCCCGCCGGTGGCGAGCTGAAACTTTCCCGGTTTGGTCTGCTTCGCATCCGTGAAGGCGCCGCGTTGATACCCGAAGAGTTCCGATTCCAGGAGCGGTTCGGGAATGCCCGCGCAGTTCAAGGCCAAGAAGGGGCCCTTCGCTCTTGGGCTGAGCGCGTGGATGGCGCGAGCGAACAATTCCTTGCCGGTGCCGCTTTCTCCGGTGATCAATACCGTCGCATCCGTGACCGCGACTTCCCAGGCCAGCCGCTTCACCAGTTGCATCTGCGGAGAAACGCTGATGATGTGATCGAAGCCCAGAAGCCGTTCTTGCGCACGGTCGGGCTCAAAGTGTCCGGGATGTGAAGGACGAAACGAAGCCCTGATGGCATCGGCGGTCACAGGTTTCGGCAGGTAATCGGTCGCCCCCTCCCGAACGGCATCGAGTGCGGCCTTGGCCGTATCTGATTCGCCGAGTACGATGATTGGGATGTCACTCTCGGACTGTCTGGCTTGTGCGAGCAGCGGCGCGCGTGCAATCCGTCCGCCGCTGTCGTCACAGACGATCAGCGTGAGGTCTTGCCGACTAGCGAGGAGGTGAAGTCCGGTGTCTGTGGTTGTGGCAACGAGCAGGGTCGAGGGTTGATCGGAGAGCGCTTGCTCGAGAGCGGTTCTCGAAGCAGGGTCGGCCGATATCAGCGCGACTGTCGGGGCGTGCATAGGAGCACTCCTTGATCGGGCTCCACCGCGATGCGCCGAAGGACTCACTGCGTAGACTACTCCTATTTCGGGACCGATGGAAGAGGCCGGCGTGAGGAGAGAATTAAGAATTTTATAGTAGGTAGTGTATTCTACTCGTTGTCCTGAGCGATCTCGACGTTTCGCCGTAATCCGTTGAGAGTTGACCTTCGGACGGGGCTGCGTCGGAATCGTTCGGTGAAGGCGTCCTCATCGAGCCGAGCCAGTTCCTCGAGCCGCGGGGCCAACGCCGTGGCCGACGGAGTGAAGACGTGATCGGTCGTCGGTTCCGCCCGCAGGTTGAACGGACAGACGTCGAGGCAGTCATCGCATCCAAAAATGTGGTTCCCCATGTGCGCCGCAAGATCCTCGGGAATGTCGTCCCGTCCGCCTCGAAATTCAATCGTTAAGTATGAAATGCACCGGGTCGCATCGACGACATAGGGTTCGGTGATGGCCTGGGTTGGACAGGCCTGAATGCATAGCGAGCAACTCCCGCAGAGATCTGCCGCCGGAGCATCAGGAGGCAGATCCAGCGTCGTCAAAATCTCACCCAGCACGAGCCAGCTTCCGTGGTCGGCGGACACAAGGTTGGAATGCTTTCCGATCCATCCGATTCCGGCCTGTTGTGCCCAGGCTTTTTCCATGATCGGACCAGTATCCACATAGGACCGTGTGAGGGTGCCTGGTGCCCAGTCGCGCACTTTGGCTTCAAGACGCGCCAAGCGGTCACCCAGAATTCGATGGTAGTCGGGACCCCAGGCATAGCGAGCGATTCGCCCGTACCCGCTGCCCTCAATCGCGCGATGGCCGGTGTCGTAGTTCATTCCCACGGCGATAATCGACCGGCAGCCCGGAAGAACGAGGCGAGGGTCGGCTCGACGTGCCGGGTTGCGGGCCATCCAGGCCATCGTGCCGTGATATCCGCGGTGCAACCATGCCTGCAGGCGACCCAGCAAATGGTCGTCGTCCGGCGCATCAGTGCTGACGGTCGCAATGCCCACGGCGGAGAAGCCCAGCGACAGAGCCTCGCGCTTAATCGTTTCTACAAGGGGCATGATCCGATGCTCGGCAGCGTGAATCCGGCCAAACGCAAGAACGAACGAATCAGTGGGGGTTGCAGTCGAACCGAACGATGAACTGGACCGAACATTGTGCCGTGGTGCAGCGCCCGCAGGTGCCGGTAATTTTGGTTTTCCAATCCGTCTGTTTCTCGTCGAAGCGGCAGGAGGTCTTGCCTCCTTTTGAAATCGTGGTCCAGGGCTTGCTCGTGCCCGGCGCATGAGCCACTAGGCAGCCGGCAGGGATGGGAACCTGGCACGTATGGGAGGGTTCGCCCTTGGCCATGCCGAAACTGCAGGCTTGTTCGGTTGTGGCCGGAAACTCCGAGGGCATCTGTGCGCTGGCATCCGGCAGCGCAAATCCGAGAAGGCCAAGGACGAACGCCGCACCGAACATGAACAAGGCACGTGACTCGCGCATGGGCCGGATGCTACCACAGTCTGCTCGCTTGCGGCCACCGACACGACTGCGTAGAATCTGGCTGGATGACGGAGCAGAATGATGAAAGCCTCATCGCGTTGCTCGATGAGCAGCCGCCAGGATTGCGGGGCAATATCTAGGGGAGGACACTCATGCTAGCGACGCGGATCCGTCAGAAGGAAGGCACGTTTTATTTCATCGCCTACAATGCGGGCGATCTCCTCGATAAAGTGAGGTTTACGAGTCGCTATTTCTTTGAAGGCGAAGAACTCGCGCAGGCGAAGATCTCCGAACACGACGACGTCGCACAATTCATCGCCGGTATCGAACGGAGTGAGAAGGGATTTCAGCGTCAACTGAACCGGCAAAAGGTCAAGCAGATCGTCAACTTCTATGAAACCGTGGTCGCCCAGCCGATGATTCCCGGCACGGTGTTGATTTTTACGGATGAAACCCTTCGCTTCCAGCGATCGGGCGAGAGTGAGTCCGTCGGCCATTTGAGTGAGCCAAAAGGCAAATACCTCGTCATCGACGGCCAGCATCGGCTGGCCGGGCTACACTTTTTCCGTGGCAAACACCCGGATCAAATTGCCAACGTCGAAGTGCCCTGTGTGCTGTTCGACGGTCGCAGCGGCGATTTTGCGACGGAAATGTTCGTGATCATCAACAGCACGCACACTCGCATCAACCGGTCACATCTCGTCGACCTCTACGAGAAAGTGTCCTGGGAAACGCCGGAGAAAAAATTCTCCGCGAAGGTCGTCAATTTGCTCTATGCCGAAGACGACTCACCCCTTCAGTACAAAATTAACCGGCTCGGCGGGCGAAGTAAGCAGGAAAAGTGGATCCTGCAATCGGAAGTCTTCAATGAGTTGCTCAAGGTGGTCACGGCCCATAAGCGCTGGATAGAATCTCACCTTAATATGAAGCCGGACCGTTGCTACGCCTTGGTGCGTGACTATCTCAAAGGCGTCAAAGAAGTGATGGAGGAGGTGTGGGGTAACAACGAGCGTTACATGTTCACCCGAGATGTCACGCTCAAAGCGTTGATTCGCGTGTTGGACGATCTCATCGTCGACCGGAAACTGATGGCCGAGTGGGATGAACAGCGGTCTCAGAAACCGTTTGCCGACATCGTCAGGCCTTGGGCGGCGTTGTCGAAAGAATTTCGCTCGGAGGGATTCTACGAGCGGTTCGCCGCGAAGGGACAGCTGGAGCGGGTGCGGAAGATTCACCAGCGGCTGCTCGATGCCATCGTCGGATAGGTATGCTGGCCTGGTCCGTCGCCTGCTCTTGATCTGTACGCTGACTTTCTTGATGTGTGTGCGTACGTCCGGTGCTGACCCACCTCAGGAATTTCTTCACGTCAAGACCGACCCCGCGGGTGGAGTAATCGCCACCGCCCGTGTGCAGTTTCCCGCCCGCCCCGAGGTCATCCATTCACTCCTGACCGATTTTCCACGCTGGCCGGAATTGTTCGAAGTACGGATGCGGGTGGTCGATGTGCAGATCCGGCAGGACGTGGTGACCACCGACCTGCGCATCGACCACGCGTTGTTGCCTGGCGAGCGACGGTTGGTGACCGAATCGCGAACGACGGCGAACTACGACATCGTGACCGACCTTGTCGCCGGAGATTTCAAGCGGTATCACCGGGTGTGGAAGCTCTCACCGGCGGATGAAGGCAGGGAGACGTGGGCCGACTTTGAGTTGTCGGTCGCCATTGATTCGATTGTTCCCGACTGGCTGGTGGCCATTGCGACCAAGCGCGAGCTTGAGGCGCACTTCCGCATCGTGAAGGAAAAGGCGCGCGCCCGCGCGGTTACTCCGGGAAAGTGAATTCCGACGACTCGGCTTTGTCCAAACCCTGCTTGACCAGCGTTCCGACGTCGAGGCTACGCTCGATTCTCCTGATATCGTCGATGCGGGTTTTGGTGCTGGGATGTGGCGGAACGAAGAGCGAACAACAGTCCTGATCCGGTTCGATCGACGTTGGGAAGGTGCCGATCTGCTGAGCCTGATCGGTAATCTCGAGCTTGTCCATGCCGATCAGCGGACGCAGGAGCGGCAAATCAGACGCCTCTTCGATGACTGACAGATTTTCGGGTGTTTGGCTCGCCACCTGGCCCAAGCTGTCACCGGTGACCAACGCCCAGCAGCGGTCGGCAGACGCCAGCTCGCCGGCGATGCGGACCATGAGCCGACGATACAATACGACCCGGTAAGGCGCAGGGGCTTGTGCCACGATCTCACGCTGAATCTCCCCGAAGGGGACGATGAACAGCTTTGACCGGTATTGATGTGCCGTCAGGATTTGAACTAACTCGCGGACTTTGTCTTCCGACGCCCGGCTCACGAGCGGACGGCCGGAAAAGTGGACAAAGAGGGCGTTGCAGCCCCGTTTCATCATGCGGTAGGCCGCGACGGGTGAATCGATCCCTCCGGAAATCAGGCAGGCCACCGTGCCGCTGACACCCACAGGCATGCCACCGGGGCCTTGAACTTTCTCCAGGTAGTAGTAGGCGTCTTTGGCCAACAGTTCGATGTAAACCGTCAGATCGGGTGCCGTAAGTTTCACGGTTTTTCCCGTCAGGTCGCAAAGATATTTCCCTACCGCCCGTTCAACGTCCATCGACGTGAGCGCAAGACGTTTGTCAGCCCGCTTTGCGCTGACGCGAAAGGTGTCGAAGGTCCGCTGAACGGCCGCCGCGCCGATTCCCTGTGCCAGTTCCCCAAGGTCCGGGGTCCGCAAGTTCAAAGGCACGCCTGTGGCAAGGGAAAAATTGGCGATACCGAAGACTGCAGACAGGCGTTCCTTGACCGTCTGATCGGGAAGGGATTCGGGAAGGATAACGCGAAGGCGGCCGCGGAGACTTTCGATGCGAGTGACACCAAGGCCTTTGAGCGCCGTCCGAATATTGCCGATGAGCTGACGCTCGAAGAACTCCCGGTTCCGGCCTTTCAGTGCCAGTTCGTGATAGTGGACAATCGCGCAGCGCATGTCGTCGGCAACCCGGCGTCGCCTTAACCGTGTCCTATGAGCTCCAAGTATCGTTCGGCATCGATCGCCGCCATGCATCCACTTCCTGCAGCCGTAACCGCCTGGCGATAGGTCGAGTCTTGGACGTCTCCGGCGGCGAACACGCCGGGCACGCTGGTGGCCGTTCCTTGCTTCGTCACGATGTAACCCATGCCATCCATGTCCAGTTGTCCGGCAAACAGCGAAGTGTTCGGGCGATGACCGATTGCGATGAACACCCCGGCGCAGGGGAGTGTCGTGGTGGTTCCCATGACGATGTTCGTCAGCCGGACGCCCGTGACGACGACGTCGCCGAGAATGTCCTCGACCACGGAATTCCAGATGAAGGAGATCCGCTCGTTCTTGAGCGCTCGCTCCTGCATGATTTTCGAGGCACGCAGTTTATCGCGTCGGTGCACCACGAAGACCCTCGTGGCGAATTTGGTGAGAAAATTTGCTTCTTCCATCGCACTATCCCCGCCGCCCACGACCACCAATTCCTTGCCGCGAAAGAAAAACCCGTCGCAAGTGGCGCAGGTGGAGACGCCGTGACCGGTCAGTCGCGCTTCATTCTTCAGGCCGATTGGGATCGCCGATGCGCCGGTGGCGATGATCACGGTTCGAGCGTCGACGGTGCGTTCCTGGTCGACGGTAATCGCCAAGGGATGTTTGCGAAAATCGACCGCACTCACATCGCCGGTCAGGAATTCGGTGCCGAACCGCTCGGCTTGCGCTCGCATCTCCTTCATGAGATCGGGCCCCATGATGCCCTTCGCGAATCCGGGAAAATTTTCTACGTCGGTCGTGGTGGTCAGCTGCCCGCCTGATTGCCAACCTTCAATCAGCAGCGGGGACAGGTTGGCGCGGGCCGCATAGACCGCGGCGGTGAGTCCCGCAGGACCTGAGCCGATGATCACAACGTGACGCATGGCGTCAATCTAACACAGCGATGAAGCGGATTACATGTGGACGGGAGTCTGACGGAAACTCCGGATCAGCCGGCGCACTTCCCGTCTGATCGTTGCTCTGTCGTCGGTGCCGTCCAATACCACATCGGCACGCCTGACCTTTCGGGACAGCGGCATCTGGTTCGTGATGCGTCGGAGCGCGTCCCGTCTCGTCAGACCATTGCGCTGCTTCAGGCGGGCGATTTGGGTTTCGCGGTCGGCCGTGACGACGATAATTTTGTCCACGCGCTTGTGGGCACCGGATTCGAACAGAAGCGGGACTTCGTACACCACAACGGCATGAGGAGAGCGTTGGGCGATCCGGCGGGTGAGCCGCCGTTGCTCACTCGCCACACGAGGATGGATGATGCGTTCCAACAGCTTCAGTTTTCGACGATCGTGGAAGACGATTGCTCCGAGCGCTCGGCGGTTGATCGATCTCCTCGGACTCAGGATGCCTTTGCCAAACACCTTGACGATCTCGCGCCACGCCGGTTTCTCAGGCCGGACCACGTCACGGGCGAGTCGATCAGCATCGATGATGACCGCGCCGCAACGCTTAAACATCCGGGCGACGGTGCTTTTCCCTGTCGCGATCCCTCCGGTCAGACCCACAATGAGCATGCGGCGAAGAATAGCACGCTGGCGGATTTGACTTCCAAGTGGAACCGCCTGTATGAACGTCACCATGATGATGTCGGCAAGAATGATGGTCTGTCTGGCGTTGGTCTGCCTCGTTACCGGTGCGGGAGTCCGGGCAGACGGCGGATCCCCGTCGAGTGCAAAGACCATCGTGGTTGCGTTGGATGGGAGCGGTGATTTTACCTCGATTCAGGAAGCCGTCGATGCAGCGGCCAAGGGAGACACGGTCTTTCTCAAGCCGGGGCGATACGATCAGGACATTACCATTCACAGCAAGGATCAACTCAGACTCGTCGGGGCAGGCCAAGACAAGGTTGTGCTGCTCGGTCGTGACGATCTGGTCGGAGTCCTGCACGTCGGGAAGTGGCCGTACGGCGCTACCAACGTTGAAATCAGCGACATGACCATCAACGAACACGGCGGGCATGCGGTCGGGTTGTTCAACGGCCGAGGTGTCGTTCTCAAGCGGTTGACGGTCAACGGCATGTTGTTCAGCCAACAAGTCGAAGACGCTCGCATTGAAGAGTGTACGATCGGGGGCAGCGAAACGACGGGCGTGCAGTTCGCTGATTCTCAAGCCGTCCTCATCGGCAACTTCATCCATGACAATGACCACGGCGTCAACGTGGCCGGAAAATCAAATGTCCGGGTGGAGCGCAACGTCATCACAAGGAGCCTCTTTGAAGCCGTTGTGGTCAACGATCGCGCCAGGGCCGTGCTCGTGAGTAACACATTGGTGAAAAACGGTGGCGGAGCCGCTTTCCTTGGTCAGTCTCAAAGCGATGTCAGCGGCAACGTCGTCGGCCTGAACCGGGTGGGATTTCTCGTGGCATCGTCGAGTCGCGCGGCCACGTCTTACAATGCGTTCTATAATACAGACGGGGACTATCTCCGTGTGGGAGATCCCAATCAGCCGGCTCCTGAGCTCAAAGCCCAGTCGGACATCACGGGAGATCCATTTTTTGTCGATCCGGCAAAAGACGACTTCCGCCTCCGTGCAGACACTCCGCTTGTCAAAGTCGGTTCCTTCCCGTTTCTTGGTGCACTTCCACCGCTGAATTCCCAATAGATATCTCTGGTAATTCAACAGGTTTCGAAGTACTTCTGGCTGCATTCTAGCCATGTGCTAAGCTAACAGTACGCAAGTAATTCATCGGACCTGCAATCGCTGGCTCAGGAATTGCTGGGTTCATCAAGAAGGAGGGGCAAGCGTGGCAAGTTATAAACAAGAGTTGGAGAAACGCGGGCCGGAAGGCATCCCCTCTCTCGACGATATCGAGCCAGGGAAAATCTGTGGAGCCGTCATTCCCATGTCTGAGCGCGCACAGACCCAAATGCGCGACAGCATCGAAGTCATCGATTATCTTCTGAACCAGGAGCGCGTGGTCTGGAGTTAGACTCTCGTTCTCTGTCGCACCGGCCCTCTTCCTCTCCCACTTGACAGTTCTTTTCCCGCTTCGTAGGCTCGCTGGCACAACCTTACCACCCTGATACAGGAGGAGAGACTGGCATGATCTGTCGGATTCCGTGTAGACGCGCTCGCGCTGGCTTGACTGTCCTTTGCATCGCTGCAGTTCTTTCGATTCCATCCCGTCCCTGGGCCGATGAATTGCCCAAGGAATCCGTCCTGCCGCTGTCCATGGCGACGAAGGCGCTACAGGCCTCGCTGGAAGCCTGTAAGAAGGACGGGTATCGGGTCAGTGCCTCCATCGTCGACCGCGCTGGCGTCCTGCGTGCCATGGGGCGAGCCGATGGGGCCGGGCCTCATACGGTTGAAAGCAGCCGAAAGAAGGCGTACACCGCCTCGAGCGTACGCCGTCCCACGAGCGAATTGGCGGAGCTGATTGCGAAAATGCCGGCTTTACAGTCTCTGCGGGACATGAATCCGGAAATCCTGATTCTGGGAGGGGGATTGCCGATCGAAATCGGCGGTGAAGTGGTCGGGGCCATCGGCGTGGGTGGCGCGCCGGGCGCGCATCTCGACGATGCCTGTGCGCAGGCCGGCCTCGATGCGATCGGAGCTGCCCCCAAAATTCCAGCCTCCAAGTGACCGGGCGGTGGCGGGCCGGTATCCTTTTGGCGATCCTCTGGGTGCCGGCCGGCTGTAACAGCGACGTACCGGTGTCTGCCATCGGACAGATCACACCTCCGGGGCTGGAAGTCACGGTCACGCGTGTCGCGACACACCCCTTCCTGGCCCGGTTTAACCTCCGGCTCACGGTCCGGTCTGCCAGCGGATGCTTGGCAACGAGCGATCTCTTCCCCGACACAGGCGGCGTCAGCCGGCGAAATGTCTATCGAGGATCGCTTGAGCGGCTCTACGTGATCGGCCAGTTCGATGTGCGCCGCTTTGACCTGCAGAGCTGTCGTATCGAGCTCATGGAGTTCCGGTTTTTGGAGACGGGTCTGGGGTTCGTTGGGTCATTCGATACGGATGCTTCAGGCCGGTGGCGATTTCTGTCATCCGAGGAGCGGCCGGAGCGGCCATTCCAACCGTTGTAACGGGGCAACTGATGCTGTCTCGCACGTGCGCCCGCCCATGAACCGACCGATCGTTGGATTTCACTTGGACGAGCATGGTGACTGGGTGGCCGATCTGGCTTGCGGCCATGGACAACATGTTCGTCACCAACCGCCCATGACTTTCCGGCCATGGGTGTTGACACAATCTGGCCGGGAACAGCACTTGGGAGAGATGTTGAACTGTAAAAAATGTGAAGAGAAACAAGAGGATGGATAGGATGGTCTCTATCCGCTTGAGACACAGGCCTTTTTGCTCAGCGGGTCAATGTCATCATGCCGTCGGGTGGGTGGAGGCTCATCCCCAATCCTGGTTCGTGCCAGGGAAGTAAGCGCGGTCCGCGGTACCGGTAGCCCCCAGCGACCGGATCGTGCTCCAGTAGCAGCGGCGTATCCAGATCGAGCACCTCAAATCCTTTCATCCCCAGCACCAGACTGAAGGAGCAGCCCATGGCAATTCTCGTTTCGACCATTCCGCCGATCATCAACTTGAGGCCGGACGCAAGGGTAAAAACTGCGATCTCATGTGCCTCCATGACTCCCGTTTTCATGATTTTGATATTGATATAGTCGGCGGCATCTTGCGCCACGACTTGCCGCGCATCCGCGAGTGAACGGACCGATTCGTCCGCGGCCACCGGGACGCCCGTAGTACGCCGGAGCTCGGCCAAACCGTCCAGGTCTTCCCGTACGAGCGGTTGCTCGAGAAGGACGAGCCGGCCTCCGAAACGGATCACACCTTTGACGAAGCTCAGGCACTCCCGGCGTGAAAACCCCTGATTGCCGTCACCGATAAACGCGACCCCGGACAATTCACGGTGGACGGCTTCCAGTCGCCGGATGTCGCTGTCGACGTCGTTGCCGATCTTCATCTTAAAGAGACGAAAACCTTTGGCATACCATCCTCGTGCTAGCGCTAGCGTCTTGTCGGGTGTTTCAATAGGAATCGTGATGTCGGTCTCGTGCTCGCGCACGTCGGCGGCGCCCCACAGCGCCCACAAGGGCAGCTGACGCGCGCGGCAATAGGCGTCAATCAGCGCCGTTTCCAGCGCACAGCGGGCCGCGGGTTGGCTGGGGGCTTGCTCTCTCAGTCTCTGTGCAATGTCCTTGAATTGATCGGCCGGATAGCCCAGCATGGTGCGGCCCAGCTGGGTGACAGCGGCAAGACACGCGGCCCGTGTTTCGCCGCCGACTTCGGGGAACGGCGCCGCTTCGCCGTATCCTTGGGTGCCATCGGACAAGGTCATCCGAATGAAGAGGGTTTCTGCGACAGTCCGAGACCCAGTGGCCACCACAAACGGATCTGTCAGAGGGATGTCGATCGGCCAGCAGTCGATCCGCTCGACGAGCTGCGTGGGTCTATTCATTGCAGGGCATCTTAACGAGAAGTGATGGTAAATCCAATCCGAGGGATGTGTTTTCAACCGCGGTTCCTCGCCAGACGATCAGATCATAGGTCATGAACGACGCGTTTCGCTCCATGCGGCTCCTCGCCCTGTTGCTATTGGTCCTCGTCGGGGGATGGCTCGCGCTCCCGTCGATCGCGTCGGTTCTCCTTGAATGGTGGCTGCAGCGTCAGGGGTATGAGCAGGTCGAGGTAAGCGTCGGCCGCCCGGGCTTCCGGTCGATGACCGTTCCCCGCGTCGCGCTCACACGGCGGTTGACGGGCGAAATGGTCACGGTGTCCATGAGCAATGCCCAAGCCGAATACACGTTGCTCGGACTCGCGTCGGGCCGAGTGGATCGGCTTTTGCTGCAACAGCTCTCGATTGAAATCCTGACTTCGCCGGCGATGTCGGATCAAGAGGGGCATCCGAGCAAGCCCATTCAAGATGCGCCGGATTCTTTGCTCAATGCATTGACGGCCAGTGACGTCGTTCAACGCTTGCCCTTTTTCCCTTGGGATGAAGTCCGGCTGGAGGAAGTGAAGCTGTTCCGCGAGCAAGCGACGGGACCGCTTCGCACGGTCGTCATGGGCGGGACGATCAAACGTGAGCGCGAATCGCTGGTGGCCGAGATGTTGCTCCAAGGGGTCGATACCATTCCCTATGAGCTGAAAGTCACCGGTCAATCTCCGGCCGATATGTCACTGCAGCTGCGAGCGGCTCAGCCCAATGCCGTACCGTTTGTGCTCTGGCGCTCACAGGCCATTCCCAAGGAAGCCAAAGTCCACATCGAGGGCGTGTTGGAAATCAATGTCCGGGAGGTGGCTCCCTTTCTGGCCCTGGTGGTTCCGGTTGGACCGGATTGGCAACGGGTTGACGGCAATGTCACGGTGCACTGGGCGGGCACCGCGGCCTCGGGCGTTCCGGTCTCCTCATTGTTGAAGGATCCAGGAACCGAAGTGCATGCGACCGTTCAAATTTCGGCCATGCTCCCTGAGCTTAAAGGGTACGGAAAAGATCTCGCGGTCAAAACCACCGGCACTCTCTCAGGAAACGCCCGACTGCTGCATTGGACGCTGACGGCCGGTGCCTTCGCAACGGCGACGGTCAGTGGTGCCGCGTCGAAGTCTCTCGAACCGCTTGGCACACTGTTCCAGTACGGACCGCAGCCGGTGCGCCTCGACAACGAACAAGACAGCACAGGTGAATTGTTTTGGAATGAGTCGCCGCCGCGGTTCACCGCCTCAGGACCTGTGCGGATGTCGTATGGCTCGCAAGGCGGGCCGGTGTATGCGGAGTTCATTGTCACCCAGATGGTCGGCCGGGGATCTGTTCTTGATCACGCCGAGGCCCAGGTCCTCGTCAAAGGGAACCTCCCTCCTGTTTGGCATCACCGGTTGAATGTCAAACAGATGACAGGCGAGCTACGAGGCATGGTCACGTGGACGGGCACGACGCTTCGCGGAACGTTCAATCCACCGTCGACCGTGGCGTTTACGGACCTCAATCAGGGGCCGGTTCGGGCCGGTGGGGGAGTCTTTCACCTGGAAGAACCGCTTCGATTTGACATTGATCTGTCGACGAGACGGTGGTCCACAGGTGGAGCCACGTGGGTGTGGCGGTCTCCTCGTCTGCAGACAGGCGCTTCCCAGATCGCGATGCAGCGGGCCACGCTAAAGGTAGAACGCATTGAAAGCTCTGCGAAGACCTACCACGCCCAGGTGAACGCGACCGCCGAAGGCATTGAGCTGGAGCATTCGCCGGCGCGGAGCATGCCGTTCGATCTTTCACTGCACGTGGAGGCGGATCCTCAGCTCGTCAAAGGAGAGGTCCACACGGGGAACCGGGAACACGCCATCAAGTTAAGTGCGCAACTGGAACATGAATGGTCGACGGGGCACGGCTCCGTCCACGGACGGCTTGAGCCAGTGGCTTTCAACCGCACAACACTTCGACTCGGGCAGCTCTGGTCCCCCTGGTCCTATCCGGTGGAGATTACGGACGGTAGCGTGGCCGGAACCTTTGATTGGCGGTGGACTTCAAATGGACAACAGCCGCTGCAGATGCAAGGAGGTTCCGCGGAGGTCGTCGTTGAACGGCTGGGCGGCCAGTACCGTGAGTTCATCCTGACGGGAGTCAGTACCAAACTGAAGCTGGCCATGGAGGGGCTCGAACGGCTGGCCGTGTCTCGACCGGCCGAGGTCGCCATTGCTTCGATTCAGACCGGCGTCGAATTAACCGATCTCGCGATGACCGTTGAGGGAGAATGGGATCTGCACGAAAAGCTCCCGTTGGTGGAAGTGCGGAATATTCGTTGCGGGCTGCTGGGCGGCACAGCGACAAGCCAGGGTGTCCGCGCGGACTTGGGCTATCCGCCGTATGGACTCACCGTGCTGGTTCGAGAGCTTGATCTTCACACAATTCTGAGCCTCGAACAGCAAAAGGGGCTGCAGGGTACGGGTATGCTCGACGGAACGATCCCCCTGACGGTGACGTCTCAGGGGGTGTCGGTGAAGGATGGAAGCTTTGAAGCGCGTCCCCCAGGTGGTGTCATCCAGTATGCAGCTTCTCCAGACACCGCTCAGGCTGTGACCCAGGCCAACACCAACATGCCGATCGTGCTCCAGGCGCTCAGCAACTTTCACTATAATGTGCTAAAAGTGGGGGCGCAGTATGCCGAAAGCGGGATGTTGCAGTTGCAGGCGCGGCTGGAAGGAAAGAATCCCGACCAGAAGAAAAGCCCGCCGATCAATTTTAATCTCACGGTACAGGAGAACATTCCGGCCTTGCTGAAGAGCCTTCGGCTGGTCAGTGACCTCGAAGACTCTGTGCGGCGGAGACTGTCCAGGCCGTAACGAGGGAGGGAGGATGGGTATCGCAGTGCGGCGCCTCATGACCATCGGGATCGGTGGCCTCTTATGTGTCACATTTGCAGGATGCACGCCGCGGGTAGAGGTGGCGGCACCTGACAAACCCATCACGATCAATTTGAACGTCAAGATCGATCATGAGATCCGGGTCAAGGTCGATAAAGAGCTTGATCAGGTCCTGTCGCAAAACAGCGGGTTGTTCTAGTGAAGCCAAGGGAGGGGCGATGAAGAAAAGTGCTGCACGATGGTTCGTCATTTCGGCCATCCTCTGGTCGACGGCCCTTGGAACTGCCTTCGGTCTGTCACTGGAGGAAGCGAAAACGAAAGGCCTGATCGGAGAAAAGCCTAACGGCTATCTGGGTGTGGTGAATCCCGGTTCTCGGGAAGCGCAAACATTGGCCGACGAGGTCAACGAGAAACGCCGCAAGGCCTATCAGGACATCGCCGCCCGGAACAAGACCCAGCTCGAAGCGGTGGAGGCTCTTGCCGGCGAAAAAGCCATCCAAAACACGAAATCTGGGCATTTCGTGGAGGGTCCCGGTGGATGGACGAAGAAGTAAGCAGACGAGGGACGGCGCGCTGTCGGTCGGTCTTCAGGCGTAACGGTCGTTCTTCCACGGAAACCCGCTGTTAGAATAGCCCCGCACTTCCCAAAAGCCCTTCTCATCCTTGTCTGAAAACGTAATCTCCTTGATCCACTTGGCGCCCTTCCAGGCATACCGTTTGGGAACGATGACGCGAACGGGTCCGCCATGCTCCTTACTGAGCGGCTTACCGTTCCATTTATAGGTCAACAGCACGTCATCGTCGTTGCAGGCCTCGAGCGGGAGGTTCGTGGTGTAGTCGTCGTAGGACTTGAACAGCACGAATTTGGCCAGGGAAAGCGGGCGGACGACGGACATGATGTGCCGGAAGCTCACACCTTCCCATTCGTTGTCGAAGCGGCTCCACGATGTCACGCAGTGAAAGTCCGAGATGTCCTTGAACTGGGGCTGTGCCAAAAATTGTTCCCAGGTCCAGGTCACCGGGTGAGCCACAAAGCCGCCGATCGCAAGTGTCCACTCGGAGAGAGCGATGTCCGGCTTGTGTCCGAGATCCAGGATGGGGAACGTTTCTACGACATGTTGCCCCGGCGGCAGGCGATCGTCACCCTCATAAAAAACCTCTCGCTCCTCCCCGCCCCGCCGGGCTCTTGCCCACTGTTCTTTGGTTTTGGTCAGCCGGCTTGTTTCGTCCATGTAGGCCTCCATGCACAGAGTAGGATAGATTGGTGAGACGTTACAAGACGTGACGTGGCGGCTTGTTAGGACAGAGGCTGCTGGGCAAGCAGTGTATCGATCAATGTTCGAAAGCTAGCCAATGGCTGGGCACCGACGAGAGGGCGGCCATTCAGAAAAAATGTCGGCGTACTGGTAATGCCGAGTTTCAGGCCATCCTGCAAGTCCTTCGTGATCTGTTCTCGAAAACGTCCGGAGTTCAGACATCCTTCAAATACACTCTGTTGTAATCCCAACTCCTTGGACAATGAGCCAAAATCCCACCCCTTGTTCGACGATTGACGATCGAACAGGAGATCGTGGTACTCCCAAAACTTGCCTTGATCGCCGGCGCAACGGGCTGCAATGGCCGCTTGTGGCGCATAGGGATGATTCGGGCCGGGGTAGTCGCGATAGATGAGGCGAATCCTGTCACCATATAACCGCCGTAATTCTTTGAGGATTCCCACGCTCTGTTGACAATAAGGACATTGAAAGTCGGAAAACTCCACAATAGTGATAGGAGCACGATCCGGTCCGAGGCGGCGATCGCCGCCCGCATCGACCTCAAGGACTGGCATCTCCAATTTAGGCAAAGTCACGCGAACATCGGCCTTGCGGCGCAGCGAAACGATGAGCGCCTGTCGAATTCTGGCCTGTTCCTGAGCGTCCAAGGCCGTTGTCTGGCTACCGGCCAGCCGCTTGACCGGGGCTGGTACATTGGCAATCCTGGCAATGGCATCCGATTCTGATGCTTCTTCCAGAAGCCGCGAAAGGGTCACGCCCTTATTTGCGGCTTCCTCCTCCAGCAGTTGTTCATCGATGAGGCGTTGGACCGCTTGCTGAAGCATCTGATGTCGTTGTGTGTCCAAAGCGTACAGCGGCAGGGCGAGGGTTTTTTCGACCTCTCTCAGCGTGAGCGAGCGATTCCCAAAGGTGGCGACAATAGGGTCTGTCACCGGGGAAGTCTCAGGACTCACGCCCCTGAAGTGCCCGCCGGAACTGATCACTCCGACGGCCAGGACGGTGAGGCAGAGGGCGAGCGCTGTGCGTATGGAAATCGTCTGCTTCAGCATGGACACCGTGATTAGGAGAACTACTGGTACGATACCAGGAGTCTCAGGAAAATCCATGATTTGTTGATAATCAGCGCTGGGAGCCATCTCCCAGCCATTTCGTGCGGACCGATCTCGTAAAAAACCCTGAGGCATTTCCGCCCCTCCAAAGAAGTACCCCCACAGTATGCCGGGGGCCCCACCGTCCTCGGTATAGGCGAAACGTCGATTCCGTTCTACTCTCTGAGTCACGGACACCGCAGAGGGCAAACGAGCCGCAGGGCTGGGATGACGGGTCAAGGTCGAGGGAACCGGAGGTTATGAGCATGCATAGTTGGGACCATGCATTGATTGGCACGAGCAAGTGCTTCCTTCAGGCAACCGGGATGATTCCGATTTTGAGCGCGTCGAAATCGACCGTCTTGATCTCGGGGGAGACAGGGACGGGAAAGGAACTCTTTGCACGGGCCATTCACTATTGCGGTGAACGACGGAGCAAGCCGTTTGTA
>DASVBB010000147.1:0-44344 GCA_036376045.1 Nitrospira sp. | reverse complement strand
GTACGACGTCATTCCCGGTCCGAAAGTGTTCGAAACCCAGATCCACGGGAAACGGTTCGAGATGTACAACGACACCGTGCTGGGCTTCAACAAGTCGGGCAAGGAAGTGGCGCGTATTCAGGTCGAAGAGCCGATCTATGTTCGGCCGGCCGAGCGCGTGAACTGGCTGTAATACACAGCTAGGATCGCTTCGCGGAGGGGGCAGGGTTCCGAAGGGACCCTGCCCCCTCTGTTTTATCGGTCTTTTGCCTCAGGCGGTATGCTGCTTCTGCGCGCTTGACGGGGTAGGGGGGGTCCAGTAGAGTTGGTCTAATCTTTCTGCGGTTTCATGGTTCTCCATGAGGTGCAGGCAGCGTGACCTCCGGTCAAGACCAGCCAGTTCCATTTGCGGCACAGGCCGTCCCGTTTGACGAGTTCCTAGCCGTGGGAAAACTTCCCGAAGGGTACTTGTCGAGTGAATACGTGGCACAGCAGTTCGTCGAACGCCTTGTTCACTACATCTTAAGCGTCCCTTCCGGCAGCTATACTATGGCTCAGTTGAGCCATCTGCTGGAGCAACTTGATCCGCGGGCACAGGTGTTCTTCTTCAAGCGATTGAAGGAAACGAGCCCGGACAGTTTGAAGGACTTCGCGCCACTTTATTATGGCTTCATGAATGAGTTCCATTCTCTCCTTTTTACCTAGACCCTCAAATTTTCCCTTGTGGCACCCTGAATCTCATGTATAATTGGATACTCGTATATGATCCTGGAAAATAAAGGAGTTCTATGAATTCGACTCTTCAGCGTGCCGTCACCAGCTTCTATAATCTAGTCTATGAAGCCCAGACCTTTGCCACGACCATGGCACGGATCGATACAGCCGAGCAGGAGCACTATGCCGGGCGGATCGAAGGCCTCAACTGGGTCTTGGACCGCTGCCAGGAGCTCGAGGACATGGATGCCAATTTGACCCCGTCATCGCTGCAGCGGGTCCTGAGTGAGGTCAAGTCCGACCTTGATCATGAGTTGTCGGTGCAGCGACGTGAAAAGGGCCGCCGTGCGGATGGGCGTGAAGAGGCGTTGAACTTCGTGGCGGATTACCTCTCGAGTCTGATCACCGCGACGGAAATCGAATCGGCCAAAACCCCCGCCGCCTAGAGATCCATCCTCCGCGAGTGCTTCATTCCCTTCACCGTCCGGGGTCACTTCACGTGATGCGTGAATGGATTATTTTTGCTCTCTGTTTGGGCATCGGTGGACACGTCGCTCTCGGCGTGATGCTGCACGCTCCCGATCTCTGGCCCTGGAGTACGGCTGGATTCTATGGCCTCTTGAGCGGGCTGGCGGTCTATGCCGTCGTGCAGGGCGCACGAGGACTTTGGAGGCTCTTCACAACTTCCAAACGGAACGAACCATCATCTTCCCAGAACCCATGGTAGCCGCATCCCACGAAATCTAACGGGATTGACCGCCCGAAGCCGCTTGCCTACAATTCACCTATGCCATTACCTCCAGGAAAACCACGTGGTCCCGGGTGGCCTGCGGATGCGACCGCCAGAACTGCAAGACCTCGCCCCTCCGAACACGAGGATCAATTCGGATCATTCAATGCCTCGCTGCTCTATTGCCCCCGTTGTCGTGTAGCCACACCCACCCGAGAACGGCTGCTTCTGGTGCTTCCTACCGGAAATTTGTACGAATACCTCTGCCAGCAGTGCGGGACCTCGACCGGCTCCAAGACGGAACAGGAACGCACAGGAATGCTGCGGCCGTAACTACCCTGTAGAAGGAAGAAAGAGAGCCCTGAGAGAGGCTAGAGGATCTGGTCGAGGGGAATCCCCTCTTCGATCAGCATCACCGGAATATCTTCCCGGATCGGATAGAGGATTTTTCGGTCGGCTCTGATCAAGCCACCGTCGAGCAGCTCCGTGACTGGCTTTTGCGCCTTATTCTTCAACACCCCGCGGCTGACCGCATCGTTCATCTTGTTGATCAAAGCCTCATCAGCCAAACTGACGTCGAGCTTGGTCTCGGGACAACAGAGAATGGCGAGGAGATCTTTGTCCACATGCACCTGACGTTTTCCACTCGGCAGCTCTGTCATGTCACCTCTCCCATCAATGACCCTGGTCCGGAGGTGACAGGATAGTGCACCCTCAGCCTGAGATCAAGACCGTCTTCTCACCTCCAATCCAAAGAAGTTTCTGCTACACTACGCCGATGCTCTCGCTCAGTCCGGACAAGCGACCATGAGGACCGTCCCGCGCTATTTCTTGACCGGTCTGTTGGTGTTGGTACCCACGTGGGCCACATTTCTCATTCTGGCCGCGCTGGTGTCCGCGGTCAACCGTGCTATTGCCGACTTCCTGGGTCACGTCGGCGTGATGGCCACGCCATTGATGGGGATGCTTCTCTTCGTCATCCTGGTCCTGGCAGCCGGCGCGTTCGCCACACACGTATTGGGAGGTCGCATCATTCACGGGATCGAACGATGGATCGCACAAATCCCGTTGGTTCGCAGCATTTATTTGACGATCAAAGGCATGACCGACCTGTTTCAGTTTCGCTCACGCTTCGGCCGGAGTACTGTGATCGCCTTTCCCTTTCCCCGCGATGGAGTCTGGGCTTTGGGATTTGTCATGGGTCCGGCGCCGCGGGCGGTTCAGGTCGATCCTGCCACAACGCTCCTCATGGTCTTCGTCCCCACCGCCATCCACCCGTTTACCGGCTACCTCGCGTTTGTGCCTCAGCCGCAGGTCCGCCCGCTCAATCTGCTCCCGGAAGATGCCATGAAAATGGAATTTTCTGCCGGTTTTTACAAACCCGCAGAAGGGTGGCTCGGAGCTCCAAGAGCGACGGCGTAGCCTCATGGATCCAGCGCAACAGCCGAGCATCCGACCAGCCGATAGAAAGGATGTGGATTCTATCGTCAAGTTCAGTGCCGCCATGGCCTGGGAAACGGAACATCGGCGGTTGGACGAAGCCAGACTTCGCCAGGGCACCCTGTCGTTGTTCAACAGTCCCTCGCTCGGATTTTTTTTGGTGGCGGAGGTGCGAGACTCCGACCGCTCCTTGGTCATCGGGCAATTGATGATCACGTATGAATGGAGCGACTGGCGCAATGGAGTCTTCTGGTGGATTCAAAGTGTGTACGTCGACCCGGCTTGGCGTCGGCAAGGCGTCTTTCGCCGCCTGCTCGAGACGGTCATGGCTTCGGCGAAAGCCGCTCCAGATGTCTGCGGTGTGCGGTTGTATGTAGAGCAGGAAAACCATGCAGCTCAAATGGTCTACCAGCGCCTTGGTCTGTCGGCTTCCGGCTATAAGGTCTACGAACGGGACTTCGTGTTGTCACCGGGATCCACTCCCGGGCATTCATCATAAAAGGAGACTTTATGCGCTTTTCCCAGCCTTTTTTGTTCCTCGCTGTCGTAGCCATCCTGATCCAAGGCTGCGCCTTCAGTCGGGGAACGCTCGGCGATGACATCAAAACCGAAGCGATCGGTGAGATCAAAAAAGGGGTGACGACGAAAGCCGAGGTACTCGCATTGTTGGGAGCGCCCGACCGGGTGCTCCCGCTCAATGGGCGAGACGTGTACCAATACTATCGCTATGACGCAAAAGCCGGGAGCCTGCTGTTGATCTTGATCAATTTCTCTCGGCTTTCGGTCAAAGGCGATGATCTCTTCGTCATGCTCAATCAAAACGGCATTGTGGAAGAGGTGCTCTCGTCCAAGCGAACAGAAAACTTGGAGTTTCGCTTCTGGCCGTTTGGAGACTAAGATGCCACGCTTGAATCACCGCCTCTGCGCCCTGCTCCTGCTCGTGCTCGTCGGTGCGTTGACGCCGGGCTGTAATGTGGTGCGCGTCACATTGAATACCCCCCTCACTCCGGATGACGTCGCGTTTATCGTTCCAGGACAAACCACTTTGCTCGAAGTCGTCGACAGACTCGGATCACCCGATTCCATTAACAACTCGGAAACCGGGATAGTTTCCGTCCATCGGTTTCTTGACATGAAATACGCTCGCGTGAATTTCGGCTGGTTAGCCAAGCCCTGGTCTCCGGTCGATCCTGATCTGATCTTCTCCCGTACAGGATTCGGCACGGACGCATTTCAAGTCTTCTATGACTCGAATGGCACCGTGGTACAACATAGTTTTCTGAGGCACGTCATCGATCGCCCGTTTCATCCGTATCCGTTCTAACCATTGGCGATCTCGACGGGCCTCAATTGCCGCCTCCGCCCTGTCCCGCTATAATCCTGGCCTATCCAATAGATCGACATATGATTTCTCTTCGACTGAGCTTCCGGCAGGCAGTGATCTTGACGCTATGCTGTCTGCTTGTGTCCTGCATCAATGCCCATGCGGGCGATCCGGAGGAACCGCGTCTGCGGGCGCGCGATCTGGGAATCGTCATTGGGACATACGACAGCGGTCCGCTCAACGCGATTACGGACGTGGCAGGCGTCAAAGTCGGCCACACCACACTGATCTCCGGCGACGGCCCGCTGAAGCCGGGTGTCGGCCCCGTTCGTACAGGCGTTACCGTCGTGATTCCTCGGGACGACGTCTGGCACAAGAAGGTCCCGGCGGGCTCGTTCGTCCTCAACGGAACGGGCGAGATGACCGGGCTGGCTTGGGTCAGCGAGGCGGGATTCCTGGAATACCCGGTTGCCCTCACCAACACGCTCAATGTCCCCAGAGTCGCGAACGGGGTGATGACCTGGATGATTTCGCAGTATCCGGGCATTGGAATCACCGACGACACCCTCACGCCTGTGGTCGCTGAATGCGACGACGGCCGACTCAATGATATTCAAGGCCGGCACGTATCCGAATCCGACGTGGTTGCTGCCCTCGACAGCGCCATGAGCGGTCCGGTCAAGGAAGGGACAGTGGGGGCAGGCACCGGAATGGTCTCGTATGGCTTTAAGGGAGGGATCGGCAGCGCGTCGCGAAAGCTTCCCCATCGAGAGGGAGGCTATACGGTCGGTGTGCTCGTCAACGCCAATCATGGACGAAAGCCGGAATTGATCGTCGCGGGAGCACCGGTGGGGCGGGTATACGACCCATCGCCTGCTGCAAAGGCTATGCAGCCCGGCGAGAGTGAAGGCTCTATCATCATCGTCGTCGCCACTGATGCGCCGCTCGATGCAAGGCAACTCAACCGGCTCGCCAAGCGAGCCGCCTTGGGACTGGCCAGGACCGGTTCAACCGCTCGCCACGGCAGCGGCGACTTCATCCTTGCCTTCTCCACCGCGAACGTCATTCCTCACTATCCCGATCAACCGACATATCCCTTGACCCATCTCGCGGATACACACCTCAATCCTGTCATCACGGCAACCGTCGAAGCGACGGAAGAAGCGATCTTGAACGCATTGACCATGGCCACGACGATCGTTGGACGGGATGGTCACCGGGTCGAGGCCATTTCGCTCAAACGGCTCCGCGAGATCCTCGCATCGCACACGAGGTAGAGCGCTTGCATTTTGATCGGTCTGCTCGCTATCCTCACGCCGCATCCTGATGGGGAGGACGGAATGAACGAATATCAAATCGGTGGCGGCCTCCGCCTCCTGACAGCTGTTGAAAAAACCGATGCCTTTGGAGAGTTCCTGAAGACCAGGATGGTGCGGGCGCTGGAGACAGAAGATCCCACAGAGCTGCACTACTTGCTCGCTCAACTGGATGACTATCACTCCTATATGTGGCGTTACTACAAGAAACTTGCAAAAGATCGGGCTGAGCGGATGAACCCAGGCGTCTAACTAGCCCTCGACCCCTCAATGATGACACAAGAGACCCAAAGCGCGACCGCGACCGGACTTCGGTTTGCCTCGGCGCTTTCGAGAAAGACGGATACGGAAGCGGCAGTCCGCGATCTTGCGGATGCCGTCCGTCTGCAACTTGGGCACGGGGCGATCCATCTCGCGTTTGTGTTTTTTTCACCCCATCACACGTCTAAGGCCGATCTCATTGCAAGAATGATCCGCGAAGAGCTTTGCGTGGAAGTGTGTCTCGGCTGCTCGGGCGAAGGAGTGATCGCCGACGGCGAGGAATTGGAAACGGCACCGGCATTGACCCTTTGGGCGAGTTGCCTGCCTGGTGTTCGCCTCACCCCCCTGCGGCTGGCCTTCTCCGAGATTCAGGATCAAATCCATATGCCCGGATGGCCGGACTCGAGCGCAGAATCGAGCACGTTCATCCTTCTGGCCGACCCTTTCACCACTCCCATGCACGATGTGCTGTCCGTGATGGCCGATCGATATCCGAACGGGCAATCGATCGGAGGATTGGCAGGAGGCGGGCGTGGTCCCGGAGACAATCGCCTCATGCAAAACGGCGAGGTATTCGACGGAGGGGTCGTTGGAGTCCAACTCTCTGGTCCTATCGCTATCAGGACGGTGATCTCGCAGGGATGTTGTCCGATCGGCGAGCGATACGTGGTCACCCGTGCAGAACAGAACATGGTCTTTGAACTCGGGGGAAAACCGGCCATCACGCGCCTCCAAGAAGTGTTTGAATCGCTGGAAGGGCCTCGTCGCCGGGATGCGCATCGGGCCTTGCACATTGGGATTGCCATCGACGAACATCGGAACCGATTTGAACGTGGCGACTTTTTGGTGCGGAATCTGGTGGGAGCCGATCAAGAAGCGGGAGCGATTGTGATCGGCGATCTCGTCCAGGAAGGCCAGACTGTTCAATTTCAGCTTCGTGATGCCAAATCAGCAAGCGACGACTTGCATGTTCTGCTTGCCGCAGATCGCACCAAGCATCGCAATCCGCCCTTAGGGGCGCTCTTGTTCAGCTGTTGTGGCCGGGGAGAAGGACTCTTCGGCCATAGCCATCACGACAGCAAGGTCGTCCAGGAACGAGTGGGGCCGATTCCTGTCGCCGGCTTTTTTGCGCAAGGGGAGATCGGTCCGGTGGGTGGGAAGAACTTTCTCCACGGTTACACGGCGAGCGTCGCTCTCTTCTCGCGGCCTGAGGAGAACCAGGGCAGCCGATGAACTCCCGGGCGACGACCTCCCCATCTCCTTCTCCCGCGACCACCATTACATGACCCCAACCATGCAGACAAGGAGTGCTCATGGCATTTG
The DNA here is from genome assembly GCA_036376045.1 of Nitrospira sp. Classification (GTDB taxonomy): domain Bacteria; phylum Nitrospirota; class Nitrospiria; order Nitrospirales; family Nitrospiraceae; genus Nitrospira_C. Next base: position 37,257 of record DASVBB010000147.1, on the reverse strand, counting down.
AACAAGAAGGACCAGAGGGTAAAGAAGTCACAACCTCATCGGGATTGAAGTATATCGATCTCAAAGTCGGCACCGGAGCCACCGCTCAGGCCGGCCAGACTGTCACGGTGCATTACACGGGCTGGTTGGAAAACGGAAAGAAGTTCGACAGCTCCGTGGATCGGCGTCAGCCTTTTTCGTTTCCCTTAGGCGCCGGGCGCGTCATCAAGGGATGGGATGAAGGTGTGCAAGGCATGAAAGTGGGCGGCAAGCGCAAGCTCATCATTCCCTCCAACCTCGGATATGGCGCCCGCGGTGCCGGCGGCGCGATTCCGCCGAATGCCACGCTCATTTTCGAAGTCGAGCTGCTCGGAGTGTGATTCTCCAAGGTTTGCGTCGCTCATGAAACACACTCCGTTAATCGAGCAGCACCGCATGCATGGCGCCAAGCTCGTCGATTTTGCTGGTTGGGAGATGCCCATCCAGTATGCCAGCGTGGTCGACGAGTACCAGACGGTGCGTTCTGCCGCCGGCCTCTTCGACGTCAGTCACATGGGCCGCATCATCGTATCGGGCCCGGGGAGTTTGGCGTTCCTCCAACGGATGACCACGAATAACGTCTCAGCCTTGTCGCTAGGGCAGGCTCACTACTCCATGGTGTGCAACGACCATGGAGGCATCAAGGACGATATCTTCGTATACCGGACCGGCGACACCGATTACCTGCTCTGCGTCAACGCGTCCAACCGCGAGAAAATTCTCACATGGTTGTCGGAGCATCGAACCGCTGAGGACCGGTGCCTGATCGAAGACCGCACGGCCGCGCTCGCCCAAATTGCCGTCCAGGGACCGGCATCTCGCGACATTCTCACCGCCGCCGGAGCGACGGACTTCGCAGACCTGAAACTGCACCATTGCCGCGACATCGAAATCTCCGGCATCAGGTGCTTCCTGGCGAGAACGGGGTACAGTGGAGAACTTGGCTACGAACTCAATGTCGCCGCCGAGCAAGCGGTGGAGCTGTGGCAGCACCTGTTACGCGAAGGGGCCGGGCGGGGCCTGAAACCAGCGGCCCTCGGCGCGCGTGATTTATTGCGTCTAGAGATGGGATTTTTGCTGTACGGAAACGACATCTCGGAAGACACGACGCCGCTGGAGGCCAATGCTGCATGGACGGTGAACTTCGACAAGGGAGAGTTTACCGGACGGAAGTCTTTACATCAGCAGATGCAGCAGGGGACAGCTCGTTGCTTGGTGGCGTTCGAACTCGTGGAAAAATCGGTACCTCGTCACGGATTTCGGATTCTTGATCGGTCGTCGTCTCAACCGATTGGAGAAGTGACGAGCGGGAACCTGTCTCCTTTGCTCCAGAAGGGCATCGGCTTAGGCTATGTCCCGACGGCATTTGCCAAACCCGAGACCGCCATTGCGATCGATATCCGCGGGAAACTCCTTCCGGCGGTGACCGTGAAGCCGCCCTTCTTTCGAAAACCAAAGACCGGGCATCACTGACTGCCCGGGCTGCACACGAACATCATCCCATAGGGAGCGGCGATCTCTCATGACGAGAAACATTTTTACCGGGAAGGTGCTCACGCTCAACATCGATACCGTGACACTGCCCAACGGCGTCACCATCGATTTGGAAATGGTACGCCATCCGGGAGCGGCCGCGGTGGTCCCTCTGAAAGACAGTAGTACGGTCGTGTTGATCAAACAGTTCCGTCATGCCGCCGGAGGCTTTATTTATGAAATCCCGGCAGGAAAACTTCACGCGGGTGAAGATCCGATGCATTGCGCGGCGCGGGAACTGGAAGAAGAAATCGGCTACGTCGCCGGACGGCTCGATCGTCTGACAAGCATTCTGACCGCTCCGGGCTTTACGGATGAGGTGATCCACATCTACAAAGCGACAGCCCTGACCCGAGGGCAACAACAGTTGGATCGGGACGAAGTCCTCGAGGTCCTGGAGATTCCACTAAAGGAGGCCATCGCGATGATCGTTGCGGGCACAATCCGGGACGCGAAAACTATCGTGGGATTGCAGATGGTGCAGGGTGGGAACTGACCTGAGCACTCAAGGAGCCATCCGCGTTCGGCGGAAGGCTCCTCAAGCCAGCTAGCCTCGCCAGAAAGCGATTACTTCTTTCCCTTGTCGTCCTTCTTGTCCTTCTTCTCGTCACCGAAGGTGTCCATGTGGCCACCCTTCTTCTCGTCCTTCTTGTCCTTCTTCTCATCGCCGTACACGAGCACGTGGCCGCCCTTCTTCTCATCCTTCTTGTCCTTCTTCTCGTCACCGGCGAACGAAGGAGCGCTGAAGGAAATCGCCACCGCAACTGCCATGATTGCCAACAACATGCGCTTCATAACGTGTCACCTCCCTGGGTTTGTAAGGTGTGCCCGTGAGTGGGCACTATCGGGGGTTGAGCAAGCTTGGTGCCCGATGGTCTACGTTAATAACATTCCATTAAATCAATATCTTAGATTGATTTAGACTGACGATTTGCACATCGATCAAGGGGCCTTACTGTGGCAGAATAGTCGAAGCCGGCTAAACTGCCTCAGCCCGGAATCGGCCTTCAATGACGACGATCAGACACCCACCCGGCAGACAACGCCCCGGGCTCCGCGACTACCTGCAACCAGGCTTGCGCGTCCTCTTCGTCGGCATCAATCCCGGAATCAGGTCCGCGGCGCTAGGACATCATTTCGCCGGTCATTCCAATCGCTTCTGGAAGCTCCTTTTTGACTCCCGCATGGTCGACGAACCGCTCACATTCCGAGAGGATTGGCGTCTTCCCGAGTGGCACCTGGGTCTCACCAACATCATTGCGCGTCCCAGTGTCGGCATCCAGGATCTCGACCCGGAGGAATATCGGGTAGGGGTCACCACACTCGAACGGAAAATTCGACGATATCAGCCACGAACTGTCGCCCTGCTGGGGGTCACAATTTTTCGGATCTTATTCCCGCAACTCGCAGGCTCGACCCGTCCGCTCTTGGGCCTGACTCAGGCACGACTGGCCGGAATCCCCATATTTCTCTTGCCCAATCCTAGCGGGCGTAATGCCCATTACTCCTACGCTTGGATGCTCGACGCATTCATTTTGCTGCGCAAGCAAGAGTAGATCGCGTTGACACTCGATCCGCCAATCATGCTATCTTCACCGCGCCGACGATGGCATGGGAGATCGTGTTCTCGACAAACCGCGGGAGTCTACCGTTATGTTGCTGAGTGGGAAAAAAGGGTTGATTATCGGCGTGGCCAATAAGCACAGCATCGCCTGGGCCATCGCCCAATCCACGGCCGGCCAGGGGGCGCAGCTCTTTTTCAACTATCAGAACGACCGGCTAAAGGAGAACGTGGAGGAATTGGTCGCCACCTTGCCAGGTTCCAAAGCGTTCCCGTGCGACGCGGGAGATGACGCTCAAATCGATTCGTTGATGGACCACGTGCGAAAGGAAGCCGGCAAGCTCGACTTCCTTGTTCATTCCATCGCGTTTGCACCACGCGAGGAACTGACTGGCCAGTTTGTAAACACCACCCGCAAGGGATTTGCCACCGCCCTCGATGTCAGCGCCTATTCGCTGGTGGCCTTCACGAGAGCAGCCGTGCCGCTCATGACCGATGGCGGCTCGGTGGTGACATTGACGTACCTTGGTGCTGAGCGAGTGGTTCCTCACTACAACGTGATGGGCGTAGCCAAAGCTGCGCTGGAAGCCACCGTTCGCTATCTCGCGCACGACCTTGGCCCTAAAAACGTCCGGGTCAACGCCATCTCGGCAGGACCAATTAAAACCCTGGCCGCCCGCGGGGTCTCGGGCATCAGCAAGATGGTCGACCATCACAAGGAGTTTGCGCCTCTCCGGCGCGCGACGGAGCAGAATGAGGTCGGCGATACGGCGCTCTTCCTCGTCAGTTCGCTGGGACGTGGCATCACCGGCGAGGTGATCTATGTCGATGGGGGATACAATATCCTCGGATCCCTTGCCTCGGTGGAGTAAACGCGCATTAGTCGATTGATCTTCGCAGGGCCTTCAAGCGTCCTGCTTTTTTCTTCTGTTCCAGTCGTCTCGTCTGGGAGCTCCTCGTCGGTCTCGTCGCTTTTCGCTTCTTCCTGGGAATCGCCACGCATTGAATAAGTTCTCGTAAACGATCGAACGCATCTTCCCGATTTTGTTCCTGGCTCCTGAACTGTTGTGCTTTGATCGTCACGATACCGTCGCCGGAGATGCGATGATCTTTCAGCTTCAGGAGCTCCGCTTTGTAGAATGGCGGAAGCGACGAGGCATTGATGTCGAAGCGCAAGTGCACGGCTGAGGAGACCTTGTTAACGTGCTGCCCACCGGCTCCCTGCGCACGCATGGCATGAATTTCGATTTCCGAATCGGGGATGACGAGATGTGTCGAAATCTGCAGCATGGCAGAGTGTACCCCATTCGGATGAATGGCGTCCTGGAGCAAGGAGATGGCGGAGCGGAGTGAGGGCGCCCGGATACGGTCAGCTGTTATCGTAGTTCTGGCAAACGTTCGATAATCCGAAGCCTGACTTCATCGCCGACCTGCATCTGCACCATCTTCGTGGTCAGGCTGGCCCGCACACGCTGGGCGTCCTCAAGCTTGAACTGCACTTGACCGCCACAGCGCTCGACGAGGTGAAAGAGCAGCATGGTGGTAAGCCGCTCGAGTTCGTCGTTGGTGGTGTGTTCGCTCATGTTCAGGATTTGGGACATGTGGGCAGACCTTTCTCCGGATGTGCCGTGACACCTCCTTATCGCTGAAGACGAGTCCTGCCCACAATGCCTCGAAAGAAGGGGGTACATGATGCACACAAACACCTTAGTCGTCAGTGAGTTAGGAGGGGTTACCCGCCAGTGAATGGATTTCTTTCAGCACGGTCTCAATTTCGGCAGGTGAGTTGAGGAGGCCTGGCGCCAAGCGTACGTACTGCGTGGCATAGGGCGTCACACTGGCCACGATTCCACGCCGGCGGAGCTCGGCCACGACGCGGTCAGGCGCCATTTCCTCCACTTCGAAACACACGATCCCTGCGGACAGGTCCGGAGACATGGGCGTGTGGAGAGTGATCCGCGGCATGGCCGCAAGACCTTCCTTCAGCTGATCGTTCAAGTCGCGGATCCTTCGGGTCACGCGGGATTTTCCCAAGGCCTGATGAAAAATGAAGGCCTGATCCAAGGCCCAGCGATGCTCGAACGAATGAAAGCCGCCGGGCGTCATATGGACGGCTGGCGGAAGCGGCCGCGGGGGAATGATTTTCATCCACATGTCATAGGCGTCCGAATCGAATGTCGGAATGACGGCGTTCGCCATCGGCCAGGCTCTGGGATGTCCCCAGACCAGTCCCGTCCCCCGAGGACCGAACATCCATTTGTGGGTGCCGGCGACGAGAAAGTCGCACCCAACGTCGGCAAGACGGAAATCTTCCACGCCGAGGGCGTGGACGCCGTCGACACAAAAAATGACCCGATCCTCCTCGCCTCTCGAAGCATTCAGTGCCTGAATCGCCCGTGCCATTTCGCCGATGGGCAGTTTCAAGCCGGTGCTGGAATGTACCCAGGTCACCGCCACAACCCTGGTTTGCGGTCGCACCTCCGTGGCCAGCTTCTCCACCAGACTTTCTCGGGAAACGCGGCGCAAGTCGGCATACAGAGGGATGCGGCGCACGGTGGCCCCGGTACGCTCCGCTCTCAAGCGTAATGACGTTTCCGTCGAATAGTGATCGTGGGTGGTCGTGAGAATTTCCTGGTCCCGGTTGAGCCTCAAGCCTCCGTAGAGAAGACCCAATCCCATGGTTGTACTGTCCGTCAAGGCGATTTCCGTCGGTGCCACTCCAAGGTAATCGGCCGCAGCTCGCAGGACCACCGCCTCCTGCTTCTTCTCATTGGTGATCCAATAGTCGATGGGATTGGCGTCCAAGCCCGCCCGGTGTCGCTCGATCGCCTCACGAACCGGTGTGGGGTGCGACGCCAGGAAAAACCCAGCCAGGTGAATCAGGTCGCGCGAAAGCGGAAATTGATCCCGCACCCCTTGCCAGTCCAACAGAGAGGTGGCCTTGGCCAATGCGGAGTCACGCGCCGGCGGGAACACGTCAGGAGTGAGGAGGGCAGCGCCCAATGCAAGACCGGAGCGGACGAGAAAGCCTCGTCGATCGATCACGTTCATGTGCGAGTCCATGGCGTGATTCGTACTTTACCGTCCGGAAATGATGCAGGGCAAGATGAAGAGCGGGCTAGGTCGAGTAGTGTTCCACGGGAGGACAGGTGCACATCAGATTACGGTCTCCATACGCTTCGTCGATGCGCCCGACGTGAGGCCAAAACTTGTGGTCCTTGACCCAACCAGCCGGGAAGGCGGCCTGTTCCCGGCTATAGGGACGATCCCATTCGGAAGCCGTGACGATCTGAGCCGTGTGAGGAGCGTTCTTGAGCAGATTGTTCGCCCGCGGCTGGCGTCCGTCGATCACTTCTTGGATTTCGGCACGGATGAGAATCATCGCATTGCAAAACCGGTCCAACTCGTCCTTGGATTCACTTTCCGTCGGCTCAATCATCAAGGTGCCGGCGACCGGGAACGAGACGGTCGGCGCATGGAAACCATAGTCCATCAAGCGTTTGGCCACATCCATCGCTTCGACGCCCGCCGTCTCTTTGAATTGTCGCAAATCGAGAATGAATTCGTGCGCGACGAAGCCCGCGTTGCCCGTGTACAACACCGGATAATGCTTTTCCAACCGTTTGGCCATGTAATTGGCATTCAAGATCGCCACTTGCGTGGCTTTGGCGAGGCCGTCGCGTCCCATGAGGGCGATGTACACCCAGGGAATCGTCAAAATGCTCGGACTTCCGAACGGCGCGGCCGCGACCGGGCCAATCGACTCGTCCCCACCTAGCCCCGTTACGGGATGACCGGGGAGAAAGGGGGCGAGATGGCGGGCCACTGCGATCGGTCCCATTCCCGGGCCGCCCCCGCCGTGGGGGATACAAAACGTCTTATGCAGATTGAGATGGCAGACATCGGCGCCGATGTCGCCGGGGCGGCAGAGACCGACCTGGGCATTCATGTTGGCGCCGTCCATATACACTTGTCCGCCGTGGGTATGAACGATCTGGCAAATACGCCTGACATCGGCTTCAAATACGCCGTGAGTGGAGGGATAGGTCAACATCAGCGCCGCCAAGCGGGTCCGGTGTTGACCGGCCTTGGCTTCCAAATCCTGCAAATCCACGTTGCCCTGCTTGTCGCACGCGACCGGCACGACGGTCATGCCGACCATGGCGGCGCTGGCCGGGTTGGTTCCATGAGCCGACACCGGAATGAGGCAGACATCGCGGTGAAATTCGCCGTGACTCCGGTGGTAGGCTCTGATGACCATCAAGCCGGCGTACTCGCCCTGCGATCCGGCATTCGGCTGCAACGAGACGGCGGAAAACCCGGTGATCTCGGCCAGGCGGGTCTCAAGCTGACGAAACAGTTCCTGATACCCTTTGGTTTGTTCAGCCGGCGCGAACGGATGCAGACGGGCAAACTCAGGCCAGGTCACGGGCAGCATTTCCGCTGTGGCATTCAGCTTCATGGTGCAGGACCCCAACGGAATCATGGAGTGCGTCAGTGAGAGGTCCCGCGCTTGGAGCCGATAGACATACCGCAAAATCTCGTGCTCGGCATGATAGCGGTTGAAGACCTCGTGCGTGAGGTACGGCGTCGTTCGCGCGAGGTTGGCGGGAAACGCCGTGTCGGCGGTCTGAGCCAGCTCCTGTACCGTAAATGGCAGTCTGGAATGCCCGACGAACACTTCCATCAGCCGCTGCACGTCCTCTGTTTCCGTCGTTTCATCCAGGGAGATGCCAAGCGAATCGTCGTCATGCCGCCGAAGATTCAGGCCTTGCTCATCGGCCCGGACGAGAATCTGCTCGGATTGGGTCTGGGTGAGGCGCACCCGGATCGTATCGAAGAATTCCTGGCTGCCGATATCAAAACCGAGTTGCCGCAAACCTGCCGCCAGCACGACTGCCAGACCGTGAACACGTTCGGCAATCCTCCGCAAGCCCTCAGGCCCGTGATACACCGCGTACATGCCTGCCATGATGGCGAGCAGCACCTGCGCCGTACAGATGTTGCTGGTCGCTTTCTCTCGTCTGATGTGCTGTTCGCGTGTCTGAAGCGCCAGCCGGTACGCAGTCTGTCCGCTCCGGTCCTTTGACACTCCGGCGATGCGTCCCGGCATCTGCCGCTTATAGTCTTCCTTCGTCGATAGGAATCCGGCATGCGGGCCGCCAAAGCCCATGGGCACACCGAATCGCTGGCTGGAACCCACGGCAATGTCGGCGCCGAATTCACCGGGGGGCCGCAACAGCGTGAGGGCCAGCAGGTCCGTGGCAACGACCACCAGCATACCGGCCTTATGAGCCTGCTCGACAAGCGCCTGGTAGTCGCCGACATAGCCATCGGTGGTCGGATATTGCAGCAACAGGCCGCTCAGGTGAGGATTATTGAAATCAATCCCCCTCGTGCGGCCGACGTGCAGGGTGACGTCCAACGGTTCCGCTCTGGTCTGCAAGACGGCGATCGTCTGCGGATGACAATCCTGCGAGACGAAAAACTCCTTGCGTTCCTGGCCTGTTCCACGTGCGATGGCGAGGCACATGGCCATGCCCTCTGCGGCGGCGGTGGCTTCGTCGAGCAAGGACGCGTTGGCCAAAGGCAATCCCGTGAGGTCGGCCACCATGGTCTGAAAATTGACCAAGGCTTCCAACCGACCCTGTGCAATCTCGGCCTGATAGGGGGTGTATTGCGTGTACCAGCCGGGGTTTTCGAGAATGTTCCGTTGAATGACACCGGGCGTAATGCAGTCGTGGTAGCCCATACCCAGGTAGGACCGGTAGACCCGGTTTTCCGCGGCCAGTTCGCGCAACTCGCGAAGCACCTCCTGCTCGCCCCGCTGAGGCGGAAGGTCCAGACGCCGCCCCAACTGGATGTCGCGAGGCACCGTGACGTCGGTCAATGCCTGCAGAGATTGGAGACCGAGCAGGGCCAGCATTTCCCTGATGTCGGCATCGGTTGGGCCCAGATGCCGGTGCGCAAACGTGTCGGTCGGATTCACAAATTCAGGAGTCGCCATGAGAGGTGAATAGGGCCTGATCGATATCAATGACCAAAGCCCTGGAAGATTATCATGCTCGACCCCTTTTCTCCAAGCAGAGATGTCGGGCTGGAAATAGCCGGCGGAAGGTTTGCTATAATCCCCTATTGCCTAGCCACCATGCGCATTCTCGTCATTGAAGACGAAACGAAAGTCGGCTGCTTCATCAAGCGTGCGCTTGAAGAGGAGAGCTACGCGGTGGACCTGTGCGAGGACGGCGCCAAAGGCCTGGAGATGGCGCTATCGACCAACTACGATTCGGTCATTGTCGATCTCATGCTGCCTTCCCTGTCGGGACTGGATATCGTGAAAGGTATCCGCCGAGAGCGCATCCAGACCCCGATCCTTATTCTGACGGCACAATCCCAGGTCGACCAGCGGGTGAAGGGCCTCGATGCCGGCGCCGACGACTATCTGACCAAGCCGTTCGCCATTGACGAGCTGTTGGCGCGAGTGCGGGCATTGCTGCGTCGCGGAGCGACCGACAGCCCGGGGATTTTGCAAATCGACGATCTCGTCCTCAATCCGGCCACGCGTGAAGTGACCCGCGGCGGCCAACGTATTGATTTGACGTTGAAGGAGTACGCGCTGCTCGAATACCTCATGCGTCATACCGGCCGCGTCCTGACCCGTCCGATGATCTCGGAGCACGTGTGGAATCAGGATTTCGACACCTTCACGAACGTCATCGACGTCTACGTCAACTATCTTCGCAACAAGGTCGACCGCGGCCGCGCCAAGAAGCTGATCCATACCATCCGTGGCAGCGGGTATATGCTGAAAGCCGATTAGCCATGGTCTGTTCGGGAGCTGACTGATGCCCCTGCGCCTCCGACTCAGCCTCTGGTACGGCAGCGCGCTCGCGCTGATCCTCGTGGCCTTTTCCACCGTGCTGTATTTTGTCACCGCCCGTAGCCTCCGGGATGCGCTCGATCAATCGCTGGAGGAAACCGCCGCCGCGGCCGTGCGTTCACTCGAAGAACGGGGGTTCCTCCCGCTGATCGACGAGGAAGAACTCATGTCTCAGTTCCCGGAGTTGGCGCGCATCGACAAGTTTTTCCAGATCTTCAGTCCTTCCGGCACCATCACCATTCGATCTCCGAATGTCAAACAACATGAATTGCCGCTGAGTCGCCGCGCGCTGGAGGTGGCCTTTTCGGGACAGACGATTTTTGAATCGGCCAAGTATCCCAAGGAACCCCCGCTTCGATTGATTTCAGTCCCGATCGTTTACCGGGGCAATTTGCTCTACATCGTCCAGGTCGGCACTTCCATGGAATCGGTCGACCAGACCCTGAATCGACTCTTGCTTGTATTGCTGGTCACCATGCCGCTCGCACTGGCCGTCTCATTGGCCGGAGGCTGGTTTCTTGCCGGGAGGGCCTTGCGTCCGGTCGATGCCATCACGCTTGCCGCACAACGGATCGCGGGCGGCGACCTCACCCAGCGGTTGAACGTCCCGGCATCCGCCGATGAAATCGGACGCCTCGCCAGCACATTCAACAACATGATTGCGCGGCTGGAAACGTCGTTCCGACAGATTCGACAGTTCAGCAGCGACGCGTCGCATGAACTGCGGACGCCCCTCACCGTCATGAAGGGCGAGACCGAACTGGCGCTGCGGCGGCCTCGGGAAGCAGAGGACTACACCGTCGTGCTGGAGAGCAATCTGGAAGAAATTGACCGCATGACCCGCATCGTCGACGAGCTGCTGTTTTTATCCCGAGCGGACATGGGCGAGGTGAAAATGGAACGCCTGCCCGTCAAGCTCGAGTCGCTGCTGGAAGACATCCATCGACAGGCCTCGCTGCTCGGCCAAGAGCAGAATGTTCAAGTCGTGCTGGGTTTGGTGATGCCCGCCGTGGTGCTGGGCGACGAATTGCGCTTACGCGAACTGTTTTTGAATCTCGTCGACAACGCTGTCAAATATTCACGTCCCGGCGGTTCAGTGGACATGTCACTGGTCACGCAGGGCAATCTGGCCAAATTCATGATCGTCGATCAGGGCATCGGCATTTCACATGAGGATCAAGAACGCATCTTCGACCGGTTTTACCGAACCGACGACGCCAGAACCCATGCCAAAAAAGGCACTGGGCTGGGTCTGGCTATCTGCGCATGGATTGCGGAATCACACCACGGCCATATCGAAGTGCAGAGCGAGCCGAATAAAGGCTCCACATTCACCGTGATCCTCCCGCTGGCACCTCCAGCCTCTTAACGACTTTTAATACCCTCCTAATCGACCTCTCATCGCCGGCTGTTACTGTCCTCTATGGATTTTCACACGAGGCTCTCGGCTGGTCCCATCCTTCATCACTAAGGAGGTCGTATGCAGTTGGTTCGAAAAACTTTCGGCATTATGGTCGGTATGGCCGTGCTGGGCACGGTGTTCTTCGTCGGCAGCCAATCATTCGTTCCATTTCCCGCCACGGGCTCTACGGCGTCGACCACAACGGTGGCCGCGCCCGCAGGCACGCTGCCGGCGAACGGCTTCACGGAAGTGGCGAAGGCAGTGACTCCGGCCGTCGTCAACATCACAACAGTCATCGGCGACAAAATCTCCGGCCGCAGCGGTCAGAACGACCTCCGGGACCGCATGGAAGAATTCTTCGGAGGGCCGAACGGTCCGTTGGGACCGAAGTTCCGTGGTCCGCAGGGCCCTCAAGGTGAGCCACCGCGCGGATTTCACGGAGGCGGCCAAGGCTCCGGCGTTATCGTGTCGCCGGACGGTTATGTTCTCACCAACAACCACGTCATCGACAGCGCTCGTGAAGTGACCGTGACGCTTCCCGATAAGCGTGAATTCCCAGGCAAGATCGTGGGCACAGATCCCAAGACCGATCTGGCGGTCGTCAAGATTGACGCAAAGAATCTTCCGACCATTCCCTGGGGAGACGCGTCGAAGCTTCAGGTCGGAGAATATGTCCTCGCCGTGGGGAATCCCTTCGGCTTGAATTCGACCGTGACGCTCGGCATCGTCAGCGCGCTCGGCCGCGGCCGCATGGGCATTACCCAATATGAGGACTTCATTCAGACGGATGCGGCAATCAATCCGGGTAATTCCGGTGGTGCCTTGGTGAACACCAGGGGCGAACTCGTCGGGATCAACACGGCGATCTTTTCGCAGAGCGGCGGCTATCAGGGCGTCGGGTTCGCCGTGCCCACCAGCATGGGCCAGCCCATCTATGAAAGCCTGGTGACGCACGGCAAAGTGGTCCGCGGCTATCTGGGCATTGGGATCCAGGACCTGAATCAGGATCTTGCAAAATCATTTGGTGTCCCCAATGGAAAGGGGGCGCTCGTGAGCGATGTCAAAGAGGACAGCCCCGCGGATCATGCGGGCTTGCAACAGGGCGACGTCATCACTTCCTATCAGGCTGCGCCGGTGGAGGATGCCGTAGCGCTACAGCGCTTGGTCACCAAAACCACCGTAGGCGCCAAGGTGCCGATGAAGGTGCTGCGGGACGGCCATGAGAAGGAGATTACCGTCACGATCGGCGAACAACCCGGTGATCCCAAAATTGCCAAGGCCGACGGCGAGGTGAAGGAGTATGCGTTTGCAGGAGTAGCCGTTCAAGACTTGGATCGTGACACCGCGAAGGAGCTGGGAATCAAAGGAAAGGCTCAGGGCGTGGTGGTCACGAGCGTCGAACCGGACAGTGCCGCCGACAAAGCCGGACTCGTACCCGGTGACGTGATCCGTGAGATCAATCGCCAGCCCGTCAAATCGGCCAAGGAGTTTGAGAAGGTCTCCTCGGCGGTCAAGAAAGGCGAGAACGTGCTGATCTTGATCAACCGTCGTGGCGCGTCATTGTTCCTGAGTGCCAAGGTGTAAGTCAGCATCAATCCGAGGGGGTTGTCTAGCGATAGCCCCCTCGCGGCCCACTCTTCCGTACGTGAGCGACCTCTCCCTCACCTGACTCACCTTGGAGAACATGGCCGGTGAGATCGTACGTGTCGGCATCCGTGATATGAACCTTCACATAGTCTCCGGGTTGCGGGATGGTTTCCGAATGCTCCGAACCCTTGATATAGACGACTCCGTCAATCTCAGGCGCCAGACCTTCATGGCGGCCTTCGAGCCAATGGCCGTCTTCCTCGGCAGGTCCATCGACCAAGACGTCCAACGTGGACCCGATCCGTTCGACATTTTTTGCCGAGGCAATCGCTTCCTGCACGGCCAATAACTCGTTGCGGCGCTCCTCCATGAGCGACCGTTCGATCTTTGCGTCGAAATCGACGGCCGGAGTCCCTTCCTCGTCCGAATAGAGAAACGCCGCCACACGATCGAACTCCGCCTGCTCGACATAGCGCCTCAATTCCTCGAAGGTCTCATCGGTTTCTCCCGGGAACCCTACGATGAACGCCGTGCGAAACGTCACACCCGGGATCCGGGACCTGATCCGCTCCACCAGCGTCTCGATTGTGCGCCGGTCGCCCAGGCGATGCATGCGCTTGAGCATCAGGCTGTTGATATGCTGCAGCGGCATGTCGATGTACTTTGCGAGTCGCTCTTCGCCCGCATAGAGATCCAACAGCTCATCCGTCACCTGCTGCGGATACAGGTAGAACGGCCTGATCCAGCGCAGGCCGTCGATCTTCACAAGTTCGCGCAATAAGGCGACCAGACCATGGCGGAGACCGAGATCGACGCCATAGTTCACCGTATCCTGCGAAATCAGATTGATCTCTTTGACGCCCTGCGCCGCCATTTGCCGTACCTCAGCGGCGATCGAGTCGACCGGCCGGCTCCGTTGCTTGCCTCGCATGAGGGGAATGGCGCAAAACGCGCAGTTGCGGTTACAGCCTTCGGCGATCTTGACGTAGGCGCTGTGAGGAAGGCCCAGACGGAGGCGCGGTGCCATTTCATCGTATAGGTAAGGCGGCTGACTGATCCAGAGCTGTTGACGCCGGGGCCGGGGCGTCAGGAGATCACGGCAGATAGCGGCGATCTTTGCGAACTCGCCTGTCCCGACCACGCCGTCGAGTTCGGGTAGCTCTTTCAGCAAATCGCCTTGATACCGTTGGGCCAGACACCCGGCGGCAATCAGCACCCGGCAGGCCCCCGACTCTTTCAGCTTCGCGTGCTCGAGGATCGAATTGATGGACTCCTGCTTGGCCTCTTCGATGAAGCCGCACGTATTGATGATGACGACTTCGGCCTTCTTCGGATTGCCGGTGAGCTCAAACCCGTCCGCAGCCAAAGTCCCCAGCATGATTTCCGAATCCACCTGGTTCTTGGTGCAGCCAAGATTCACGAACCCCACCGTCGTCTTCTTGCCCGAGGCCGACGATGAAGGACTCTTCTTCGGACGGCCCAGTTGAATGAGCGTCTGACTCATAAGTACGTCAGTCTACGAGACGCCGGAAAAGGCTGTCAACGAGCCACTTGCAGGACGAGGTCGATTCCCCTATCGTGCAGTCAATGATCAGAACCTTTCAGGGCATCACCCCTACCATTCCCAAGTCCTGCTTCATCGAAGACACGGGCATTGTGATCGGTGACGTCGTGATGGGCGAGCAGTGCAGCGTATGGTTCCACGCCGTGATCCGCGGTGATGTCCACTACATCCGTCTGGGCGAGCGGACGAACGTGCAGGATCTCTGTATGTTGCACGTGACGCACGATACCCACCCGCTGATCATCGGCAGCGACGTGACGATCGGGCACCATGTCGTGCTGCACGGGTGTACGATCAAAGATCGCGTTCTAGTCGGCATGGGCGCCATCATCATGGACGGAGCCGTGATCGGCGAGGATTCGGTCGTAGGCGCGGGCGCGTTGATTACCGAAGGCATCGTTGTTCCTCCCAAGAGCCTGGTGCTGGGCTCTCCCGCAAAGGTCCGACGACCGGTTTCCGACAAGGAATTGTTGTGGATTCGGGAGTCCGCCGCCAACTATGTGCGGTACGCGGGGCAATACATGGATGATTCGCACAGTCCCAGAACCGGTTTTCACCCCTGAGACCGCCGCCTACGCCTTGCCCGGGATTTCACACCGATCCTCAGAACACAGATGGGATCTCCGACCAGCGCCGTCGGGAACTGCCGCCGTTCGACACGGTAGCGAATGTTCTTGCGGTGGCACCAGTCCGCGATCCAGTTCGCTTCTTCCACGGAAGTCGTGACGACTCCAGGCAATCGGAGTTTCGCCATGCAGCGATTCACGAGCCGCTGCAAGATCTTTCGTTCCTTTACGAACTTGCCGGGATTGAACGTCAATGGAACGGCGCGGCCATACGAGAGGGTGGAGAGATGGGGAAATCGCTCGGGATCGTTCAAGACGCTGACGATCCATACGTGGTCGAACGTCCCGGAAACCCTCCCGGCATCTGTCACGTGAAATCGGACAGGAAGTCCCCGGCAGGTCCGATTGAGCGTGGCAACCTCCGAGCGTCGAAGATTGCACGGCCGCACAGCCCGGTGCAGCTCCAGCGCTTCGACGAGCAAGGCCGGCAACTCGGCAACGCCGGCGCCGACGTAGAGGCTGCACCCACCGACCGGCAACCGCGTAAGCAAGGCTTCGGCGACCCGCAGGCCGAGGCGGCGGCAGGGGTCACGTTTGGACTTCCAGAATTCATCTCCGCCTTCATAACAATAGACGCGTTCCAATCGCCGATAATCAAGACGATCGAACGTCTCCGCGATTGTACGGCGCGTCGTGCGGCTGATCCGCCTCTGCCGTCCCATCGTCAGTGTACCCCGGCCAAATCTTCAACACAGCCGACGACGATGTCACTCACTCCCGCAAGGAAATCCAGGTTGAGGGTGTCGAGCGTGTCGCTGGGCTGGTGGTAATGCGGATTACGGAAATTCGCCGTGTCGGTCAGCATGATCGCGGGGTACCCCTCGTCCCAGAACGCTGCATGATCGCTCCGACGGACGTCCGGAAGAGCCTCTCCTCGCGCGGGAACCGTCAAGGCCACGGCGGGTGTCGCCGGCGCGACCCTCCGGGCACTGCGCTCGACCGCAGCGACGAGGTGTCGGGAGGCCTCGTTTCCGACGACGCCGAGAAAATTACCCACCGATGGCACGGAAATCGGAAGACCGGGGGGCGTGCGCTGCGATCCTGCTTCGTGGCTCGAATACCCGACGCATTCCAGGATAATCGCGCCTTCCAACACCTGCCCGGTCTGCTTGAGACGGGAAATGAAGGCCCGGCTGCCAAGTAGCCCTTCTTCTTCCAGGCAAAATGCGACCAACCAGACCGGTCGCGTCACCGCAGTCTTCCTCAGTCGATCGGCAGCTTCGAGCAACACGGCCAGCGCACTGGCGTTATCATCCGCGCCGGGAGATGCCTCGACGGTATCGTAGTGCGCGCCGATCAACAGCGGGGCCGGGACATCCTTGGCTGGCCGTCCCGACGGAGCTTTTGTCGCAACGATATTGAAATACGATTTCCCCGACGCCCGAAACGGTTGCCCGCTCGTCGTCCACCCATACTCGACAAACCGCGCCGTCAGGTACTCGGCAGCCTGTCTCAGGGCACGGGGGGCGCTGTCGGGGTGACGTTCCCCAACCAGCGACTGGAGATGTCGGAGAATGCTGGTCCGTCGGTTCGGCAAGGGCAGGCCGCGGTGTTACGCCGTGATTTCGGTGCCGATGCCTTTGCGGGTGAACACCTCGAGGAGAATGGCATGAGGAATGCGACCATCGATGATGTGGGCCTTCCCGACACCCAGTTCAAGGGCATCCAGACAGGCATGAACTTTCGGCAGCATTCCTTCGGTGATCGTCCCTTTCTTGACCATCCGCTGGACGTCCTTGCGGGAGACGGTGGACAAATGTCGTCCCTTGGCATCGCGGATCCCCTTGATGTCTGTCATCATGACCAGCTTCTCCGCGTGCAAGGCGCCGGCAATCGCGCCGGCCACGAGGTCGGCATTGATGTTGTACGTATTGCCCTCGCGGTCAGTCCCGATCGGGGCGATGACCGGAATATAATGGTCGCCCTGTAGCTTGAACAGCAGGCTGGGATCGACCTTCTCGATGTCTCCAACAAATCCGAAGTCGCTGTCGGCGTCGTCTTCCTCGAGATCACGCTCGAGACTTTCAGCCCATGCCCGCGCGGTCAACGGCTTGCTCAGGATTAATCCTCCGTCTTTTCCGCTCAGACCGACCGCGCTTCCGCCATGGCGGTTGATCAGGTCGGTGATCTCCATGTTGATTTTTCCGGCCAGGACCATCTCGACGATTTCCATGGTCGCTTCATTCGTGACCCGCACCCCATGGAGAAATTTCGATTCGATCCCCAGACGGTCGAGCATCTTGTCGATCTGAGGTCCCCCACCGTGGATAATGACGGGATTGAGGCCAACGTATTTCAACAGCACGACGTCCTGGGCAAACCGCTCCTTGAGCGAAGACTCCGTCATCGCATTGCCGCCGTACTTGATCACGATGGTCTTGCCGCGAAACGTACGGATGTACGGCAGGGCCTCGATGAGCACGTTGGCTTTCCGGATGAGTTTGTTCATCGTCGGCTCCTCACGGGGTTGACGACCCCATTGACAGGCGCGACCATAGCATGATCTGGCGCTTCAGGCCCAGTGAAATCCCCGCAGAACGGACGTTCACCGTTTCTCCCGTTTGACCGGCCGACCGACGGTCGCCCGGCCCGCCCTCGGATGAGCGCGGTCATAAACCGCCAGCAACTGATCGGTCGCCACATGCGTGTACCGTTGAGTCGTGCTGAGCGAAGCATGTCCCAACATCTCCTGAATGCTCCGGAGGTCGGCTCCTTCATCCAAGAGATGAGTCGCGAAGGAGTGCCGCAGGGTGTGAGGGCTAACCGCACCGCCTGCCAGCCGGCTCGAATACCGCGCGACAATCCGGGCCACGCTCCGGCTCGTCAGCCGACCTCCTCGCTGATTGCAAAACAATGCCCGGGACGCAGGACTCGAGGCATGAGCCGGGAGGCTCATGCGGTAGCGGTGGATCGCATCCAATGCGACATCTCCGATGGGCACAATCCGCTCCTTCCGTCCTTTTCCTTCCAAACGAACGAGTCCTTCGGCCGCATGGATGTCTGCAAGATCAAGCGCCACGAGTTCGCTCACCCGCGCGCCGGTTGAATAGAGTGTTTCAAGCAAGGCACGGTCTCTCAACGACCCCATGGTTTGGCCAGCGGGGAAGGTCATCAGGGCACCAGCATCGTCTTTTGTCAGGACACGGGGGAGAGATTTGGGTTGTTTGGGTGTGCGCATCCCCTCGACCGGATTGCGATCGACCAGGCCCTGTCGCGTGAGGTAGCGATAAAAACTTCTGACGGCCGCGAGCTTTCGCGCGAGCGAGGCCGGTTTGCCCCCCCGTTGGTCAAGCCATTGGAGATACGCCCGCACGGCATCCGAGGACAGCGACGCCGGATCGACGGGAGCGGCCACCAGCCGGCGTGAAAGGAGAAACTTGTGTAGCTGCCGAAGGTCTGACGTATAGTTCCGGAGGGTTTCGGGTGAAGCGCGTTGCTCTGCCCGAAGAAATGCTATGAAAGCCCTGATCGGCTCATCCATGCGGCATGGTCCTCAAGCGCCCGCTGCGATAAGAGCTGTCGCTTGCGCTCCTTGTCCCTGACGGTCACGGAGAGAGGCGGGAGGAGTCCGAAATTCATGTTCATGGGTTGAAAATGTCGTGGATCTGTCGTGGTGATGTAGGACACAAGACAGCCGTGAGCCGTCGTGGGTGGCGGCGTGACCAACGGCAACCCTCGCAGCTTGCGAACCGCGTTGATTCCTGCCAGACCTCCCATCGCCGCCGAGTCCGTGTATCCTTCCACGCCGACCAGTTGGCCAGCGAAGAACAGCGTGCTGCGGTCTTTGAACTGCAGGGTATCACGCAACAAATGCGGTGAGTTGATGAACGTATTCCTGTGAAGACTGCCGTAGCGTAGAAACTCCGCCTGTTCCAAGCCAGGGATCATCCGGAACACGCGCTTCTGCTCACCATACGTCAGCCGGGTTTGAAAGCCGACCAAGTTATAGCAAGACCGGTGGGCATTTTCCGTTCTGAGTTGGACGACGGCAAACGGCCTGACGCCGTCCGGACCCTTCAGTCCCACGGGTTTTAACGGACCGAACTGCATGGTTTGTCGTCCGCGCTCAGCCATCACTTCAATCGGCAGACAGGCCTCAAAATACGGAATCTGTTCGAAGGATTTGGGCTGCACTTTTTCAGCCGTCAGCAGCGCTTCATAGAACTTCTGGTAGGTCGGCTCATCCATCGGGCAGTTGAGATAATCGTCTCCCCCTTTGTCATAGCGTGAGGCCCGAAAGGCCACGTCCATGTTGATAGACTCTGCATCGACGATCGGCGAGATCGCGTCATAAAAATAGAGATGATTGGATTGGGTCAGCCGCGCGATCGCCTGCGAGAGTTTGTCCGAAGTCAGCGGGCCCGTTGCCACGATGCAGACGTCCTCGGTCGGAATGTCGGTGATTTCCTCGCGGAGGATGCGAACGTTGGGATGGCTCTCGAGCGCCTGCGTAATCTTGAAGGAGAACTGGTCGCGGTCGACCGCAAGCGCCGATCCGGCCGGGACACGCACCTCGTCGGCAATCCTGATGATGAGCGACCGCTGACGCCGCATTTCTTCCTTCAAAATTCCGGCGGCATTCAGCGGATCGGTAGAGCCGAGGGAATTCGAACAGACCAACTCAGCCAGCTCGCCCGTCTTATGAGCCGGCGTCGCCTCTTTGGGACGCATCTCGTATAGCGTCACCTTGGCTCCCTGATTGGCCGCCTGCCAGGCGGCCTCTGAACCGGCCAAACCTCCGCCGATAATGATGACATCTTCACGCATCTGTAAGGGACTCCAAGAGAGCTGAAGTGAAGAAAAGGCATTGTAGAAATCGTCTTTCAGGGATGTCAAGGCGACGGCCGGTCTGCGCTGCCTCGCGACAACTTCGACGCGCATTGAACCCCGCAGAAGCCTCATGCTAGACTCCCGCGGATGGGCGATTAGCTCAGTGGCAGAGCGCTTCCTTCACACGGAAGAGGCCACAGGTTCGATACCTGTATCGCCCACCATCCCCTTAAATTTTCACGAGAATTCCTCACCTTACCGCGCAGAACATTCGACAGGCGCAAAGCCGCCGTTTTCTGGACAGAACGGCGAACCTCGGCTACACTTTCCTCAGTCAACTTGATCTATTATCAGCATCCGATTGAGGACGCGAGGTAGAGGTATGAAAACGAAGCTGTTCGCGGTGGGTGTGCTCGTCATCGCCAGCCTGGTAGGTTGTGCCGGCCATCAGCAGGCGGCTGAGAGTGATATCGGCTACGTGGCGCCGGCCAGCATCTATAGCGTGATGGACAGCACGGCGCTCGTGTACACCGACGTCGCTGCCGGCTCACCCCTCAATGATAATCCCTGGCGTTGGTTGGGCTTCGTCCTGCATCCTGTGGGACAAGTGCTTGACTACGGCTTTAACCGTCCCATGTACTCGCTGACCGGTAGCATGCCCTACCTCTTCGGTTATACCAGTGAAGATGCGATGCTGGACAGCCAGCGACGGCATTCTACGCGATACTGATCGTCGGTCCTTCGTTCTCCCGACAACGCCCGCTTTCGGCAGACGAAAGCGGGCGTTGTGCTATCACCGCTGGTAAACCGCCCGGTGCTTTCGGTATTCTCCTTCGGCATGATCGCGGCATCTCCATATCGAAGGCGTTGGTTCGTTCCCGGGACGTACATCGTGACCGTCGGACTCGCGACTCTGCTGACCGCTTGTGCCACACCCAATCCACGGCAGCAGAACCTGCCGCCCTCGGAGACCGACTTGGTGCTGCTCAAGCCGGGCACGCTCTGTGGGCAAAAGAACGCATTTCTTCAGGCGCATCCCCAATCCACGCTCACCACGAAGGCGTGGGGGACAGGTCAGGAATTCATGATTCCGGCGGACCGCAGTCCGTCGCACGGAGACGAGTCGTATTTTTTCGATGAAGACGGCACCCTCGTTGGAACGCTGTTTACATTCGCATCGGGTCTGGACCTCGAGCCGTATTCAGTGCTCCGCCACACACTGACGCTTCTCAAGCCCACCCTGGAGTTTTATCTGACGGTCGCCAACTTCGCCGGCAAAGCCAATATGGATTCCAGTTCGCTCTATGAAACCGGCGATGAAAAAACGACGACGCAATACCTCGTCATTAGTGCCCGCGAGCGCCCAGCCTTGCTACAAGCTTCCGTCACCATCGATCCGTATGTGAAGCTCTTTTCGCCGTATCGGCGTGAATTCTTGAACCGCCTGCGGCACCCGAGCGGAAACCGGCCGGGACAGCAGGTGGACAGTCAAGGCGCCGAGGACAAAGAGCCTTTTGCTTCGCTACAACAGTTTGCCCGTGGCCAAACCGCACAGCTCTCCTATTGCGGGACCCAGCAATACGACATTGCGGCCGATGCCTATCGGAAATCCATTGCGGGCGGGTTCACCAATAAGGTGTGGCAGGCGGAGGCCCATCACAAGCTGGGACAGTCGCTGTTCGGATTGGGGCAGTATGAACAAGCGAAGGCGGAAATGCTGCAGTCGCTGGCGATCAGACCCAATACACCGGAGATTCTGAATAATCTCGGCTCAACGCAGCTGAAACTCGGCGACAAGGCCGGAGCCTTGGCGTCGTTTGAGAAGGCTGTCACGCTTCGCCCCAATTACGCCATTGCCCGCTTCAATTTGGCCGAGGCCATCGAACCCACGAATCCAAAACGGGCGCTTTCCGAATACGAGACCTATCTCGTCCTCGTGGAAGGCATTCCCGAAGAAGCCGACCGCATCGCCTTGGTCCAGCAACGGGTGAAAAAACTCAAACCGCAGAAATAGACACTATCCGCGGATTTTCTCTTCCTGCTCCTGAAGCGTTTTGCAGGCAATGCAGAGGGTCGTCACGGGGCGGGCTTTCAAACGTTGGTAGGGAATTTCCTCTTCGCAGCGTTCACAGATGCCGTAGATATTTTTGCTCAACCGATCCAGCGCCTCATCAATCTTTTTCAGCAGTTTTTGCTCGCGTTCTTTGATCCGCATGGAAAAATTCTGATCCACCTCCGCGGACGCCTGATCGCTGACATCCGGGAACGCTTCCGGTCGGTCGCGCTTCGTGAGTCCTTCACCTGTCTCATCCAGGATGGCTTGACGCTGTTTCTCGAGCTCGCGCCGGATCGCGCCATACTTGCCGCCGGCGGCTGCCGGCTTCCGGGCTCGTTGCGCTGCGACCGTCCTCCCGCGCGTCGTCCGCTTGGGTGAGTTCCGTGCTTTCATGCGTCACCACACGTAAGAAAAATGAACGTGAAACTATAACAGGGGGTTTGAAAGGCGGTCAATGGAAAAGGCGACTGCGTTAGAGATCTCGGCGGCCTTCGATGGATTTCAGCAGCGTCACTTCATCGGCATACTCGATGTCCATGCCGACCGGAATCCCGTAGGCGATCCGGGACACGCGAACGCCGAGCGGCTTCAATTGATTGGTCAGATAGATGGCGGTGGCTTCTCCCTCGATCGTGGGATTAGTGGCCAGAATCACTTCCTGGACGCCCCCGAGCTTGACGCGGTCGATGAGCTCTTCGGCGCGGATGTCCGATGGCCCCACCCCATCGAGAGGAGAAAGAGCGCCGAGCAATACATGATACAGCCCGCGATAGGCACCGGCCCGTTCGACGGCGTAGAGTGTGCTAGGCTCCTCGACCACGAGAATTCTGGTTTGATCGCGCCTGGGGTCCAGACAGTATTCACAGAGCTCGCCTTCGGCAATATTCCGACATTGGCGACAGAAGGAGAGCCCGTCTTTGACGGCACGGATGGCGTCGGCCAACCGCAGAGCCTCTTCCCGTTCAGCCTTCAGCAGATGAAAGGCCAGACGCTGCGCGGTTTTCTGCCCGATCCCCGGCAAACGGACCAGCTCTCGCACCAGCCGAGCCAGCAAGCCTTGTTGATCAACAGCCATGGAGATCGATTAAAAGAGTCCCGGGATGTTCATACCGCCGGTCACCGATTTCATCTGATCGGCCATCATCTGGCGGGCCTTCTTCAACGCATCGTTCGACGCAGCGAGCACGAGGTCCTGCAGCATGTCGACATCTCCCCCTTTGACCGCCTCAGGGTTGATGACGATGCTCACGATGTCCATGCCGCCATTGGCCGTGACGCTGACCATGCCGCCGCCAGCCGTTCCCGTGACGGTCTTGGTCGCCGCTTCTTCCTGCAATTTGGCCATTTGCGCCTGCATGGCTTGCGCTTGTTTCATGAGGTTGGCCATGTTGCCCAATGGATTTTTCATTCCTGCACCTCTTGTCCGTTCGGAACCGTTCTGACGTCGGCAAGTTCCGCTCCGAAAATTTCCAGTGCCTGCTTGACGACCGGATGGGCCTTCGCGCGCTCAAACAGGATGAGTTTCTGCTCCTGCTCCTTGGCTGCCCTGATCTGCGCCATCGTCGGACCGGGTGGATCCGCCTCCGTCAGCTCAACCACCCGTAGCCGGACCGACTGCCCGCTCATTCGTTCACATAAGGAGGTGAGTGCCTGCATATTGTCTGCCTTCTCCAACATCGCCCGCGCAACCGTGGCCTGTTTCGTGAAGCCGATCGTGACGACATTGCCTTCGATTCCGACCAGACGACCCATTTCAAGGAACGGTGCGATGTTGGGGAAACTGTGGCCGACTTCCTCCTGGAACCGCTCCCAATGCAGGGTGACCGACTGCGTCGTTTGCGGGCGAGTTGTCGAAGCTCCCGTCGCACGACTCGACGGTTGCGGAGCCAGCGGTTGGGGCGTCCGACCGGCAGCTGCGACGGGCGCTGATGCCGGCCCCGTGGGCTGGACGGAACGCTGCGGACCTGTGGCACCAGCAGGGCGCGTCGAGGGCAGTGTCTTGTCAGGTCGGACGACTGTCGGCTGAGGGGGACCTCCGGTCGACGCCGTCCGGGGCGGTTGCTCGGCCCCGACCACCACCTCCTGTCGGAACAACCGGGTCGCCTTCACCGCGGCCGTTTCCAGAACAAACCGCGGGTGCGCGCTGTATCGCAGGGCGTCTTCGGCCTGGGTGAACAACGTAAACAGCTGCTGAAGATGTTCCGGCGTGAGTGAGGCCTTGTCGGCCGCAAGCTGAGTCAGATCGTCGGCCGAAGCTTCGATCAGAGCAGGCCATTCCTGTTGGGAAGTGACCGAGACCACCAGCAGATTGCGCAGGTATTCGACCACGTCGGCGCAGTAGGCGCGCAGATCGTGTCCTCCCTCGATCAATTGTGAGATGGCGCGAAGGGCCGCGGCGCTGTCCTGCGAGGTCATCGCCCGGATCAGTGACCGCAGCAGTTCCTGCGGCACGGCGCCCAGGAGTGTTTCCAGTTCGGTATGGACGATCGATTTGCCACCGAAGGCTACTGCTTGGTCGAGCAAACTCAAGCCGTCGCGCATACTGCCCTCGCTGGCACGGGCCAGCGCGGCGAGGCTCCGGTCTTCGACGACAATGCTGTCCTGCACGGCCACGTGGCGCAGCCGCTCGATGATTTCGGTCTTGGCGATGCGGCGGAAATTATAATGCTGGCAGCGGGACAGGATGGTCGCCGGAATTTTATGAATTTCCGTGGTCGCAAAGATGAACACGACGTGAGAGGGCGGCTCTTCAAGGGTTTTGAGCAAGGCGTTGAAGGCCGAATTCGACAGCATATGGACTTCGTCGATGATGTAGACGCGATAGGTTCCCTTGAAGGGGGAAAACTTGACGTTCTCCCGGATTTCACGGACATCGTCCACACTGGTATTCGAAGCGCCGTCGATCTCGATCACGTCGACCGAATGACCTTGCGCGATCTCAGTGCAATTGACGCATGTCCCGCATGGGGTGCCCGTCGGCCCATGCTCGCAGTTCAGCGCCTTGGCGAGGATGCGTGCCACCGTCGTCTTTCCCACGCCCCGGGTGCCTGAAAACAAATAGGCTTGAGCGATGCGCTTGGTCGTGACCGCGTTGACCAGCGTTTGGACGACGTGGGGCTGGCCGATCACATCGTCAAACGTGCCGGGCCGGTATTTTCTGGCGGAGACTTGGTAGTCCATTTCCTCTCAATCCTATAGGTCACAAGCGGGGCCAGGTGATCCTGCGGCACCCAAAACTTTCTGCTTACCGTTGCTTCCTTCCGGACCTGGCGGGATTCACAGGGTCTTGTTGCACAGGGCCCAGCCCCTTTTCAGGCTGCTGAAAATGCCCTCCGGCTTCGTTCTCGGTCGCTCATCCCCCTCGACATACGGAAACACACCGCACTGGAGGCAACGTAACTGTGCGCTCGCAGATGATCGAAGCGAGCGGCCCAAGCGAAGCTTGGTAGGTACCTCCTCCGGGCCTGAGTCTTCCTGCGGCCCTGCCGGAGACCATTTTGAGCAGCCTCATCAGAAACTAACTCCGAGGGCGCGCCCGACACTTAATGTGCTTATCCCGTCGCCACAATTAGCAAGGCTCCGGGTCGAGCAAGCTCATTACACCTGAAACACACCTGAGGTGTCTATCCGCCCGCATCACTTCACGATACAGCGAAGAAGAGCGGGCGGTTCACACGAAGTGTGGTATGGCGGAGAGGGTGGGATTCGAACCCACGGTCCCGTTGCCGAGACGCATGCTTTCCAAGCATGTCGATTCGTCCACTCTCGCACCTCTCCGCGAGCGGCGAAGAGCGAATTTTAGCATGCGCTCCCATGAGCGGCAAGGCGCGTTTGACCGGTTCACTGAGCTTACTTATACTGCGCAACGAGACCGCTATGAAAATTCTCATCGGAATCTTCCTCGTCATCTTCTTGCTCGTCGTTGGTCTCCTCTCGCTTCCGTTTCTCGTCGATCTCGCCTCCTATCAAGATCAGTACAAGCCTCTCATCGAGGGCGCGCTCAACCGGAAGATCGAACTGCAGGGCATCAGGCTGACGATCTGGCCGCGCATCGGCGCACGGGTCTCCGGATTCACGGTCATGGATGATCCATCATTCAGTACCGGTCCGTTCGCATCGTTGACCTCTCTCGACGTCGGCGTGAAACTGCTCCCGCTGCTCAGCAAGAAGATCGAGATCGAAGAGATTACTTTGCGCAATCCGCTGATCACCGTCATCAAAAACAAAGACGGCGTGACCAACCTTTCGACGCTCGGGCCACGGACGGCTCCAGCCACGCCGGAAAAGCGGGAGCCCCAACAAGGCGATCCGCTGCAAGCCCTCGCATTGCTGGCCGTCGACCGTCTCTCGATCGACGGTGGGACGCTGACGTACCGCGACCTCTCAGGTGCATCCCAACAGGAATATCAGATCCAGGACCTCGGTCTGAAGCTCACGTCTGTGCATCTCGGGGAGACTCCGACCTTGCGTCTCAATGCCACGGTCCAACCGTATCAACTTCCCGTCTCGCTCGATGGACGGTTTGGACCCTTGGTTCAAACACTCGAACTCCAGCAGTACGAATTCACGGTGGGAATTGGTCGAACGGCCGTCGCCCTCAAAGGAGCGTTGCTTGGAGGAAAATTGGATGCCACCGTCTCCGCTCCTTCGATAAATTCGGCCGATCTGCCCGTGCAGCTGCCGTTGACGAAGCCGGTCCAGATTAAAGATCTGCGCATCGTTGCCCGCGCCCCCTATCCTCTGAAGCAAGGTGTTCCGGCCATGGAGCTCGCCGACGTGACGGAGCTTGGTCTTAAGGTCCAGACTGGCGGGTCGGCGCTGGACGTCAAAGGAACTGTGCTGGCGGGGCATGCCAAAGTGATGGTGTCGTCGCCGTCGGTTAACACGGCCGACCTGCCGGTCGACACAGGTCTGAAGAAGCCGGTCGAACTGAAGAATTTTGAAGTCAATGCCGATCTCAAGGGACAGGATGCCAGGCTCTCCAACCTGTCATTCCTGCTGTTCAATGGGGAGACGAAAGCCCAAGCAGGAATGTCAATCGGTTCGCCTTCTCCACCGTTCAACGGCCAGGTCCGGATACGAGGCGTACAACTGAAGCCGGCTCTGGAAGCGTTGAGCCCCGACAGCACGCTCTCGATGAGCGGCACGGCGGCAGCGAACATCGCAGTCGCAGGTCGCGGTTTTTCTCTGCCCGATTTGACGAAGGCCTTGGAGGGTCCGGGACATCTCGAAGTCAAGGACGGCAAGATCGAAGGAGTCAATCTCACGGGTGAAGCCCTGGCACTCCTGAAAGTCGCGGGTGTTTCCCTCGAACAGGCGAAGGCCACGGCATTCTCGACGCTCGAATCCGATTTCATGATCAAGCAGGGTATTCTCACTCTCCAAAAACTGCTGGCTGACAGTCACGATTTTCAGGCGACAGGGAATGGAACCGTCGGGTTCGATCAGACGTTGAATCTCGCCGTGAATCTGAATCTTTCTCAGGCATTGAGTCAGAAAATCTCCGGCTCGACACCCGTCGCCAAAGTTGCGATGAAAGAAGGCCGTCTGCGATTGCCCCTGCTCATCACCGGGACACTCCAGAACCCGTCCTACGGATTGGATGCCAAAGCCTTCACAGGAAAGGTGCAAGAACAATTGCAAGAAAAGGCCAAGACGGCGGTTGAAGGACTGCTTCAAGGCTCCACGAAACCCTCCGATCTCAAGAAAGAAGGTGAAGACCTCTTGAAAGGCTTCCTCGGCCGCTAAGATTTCTCCCGTGCCACAACACCGCTGTGCTTGCTCTTGACCTCAGTGTATGTTTCCACCTCCACAATTCATGCCGTCCAGACGTTCGTGATTGCCAAGCCGGTGGCATTCGGTTATACAACTAAGCGATTTTTTCCCTGTCCGGTGGCTCGTTGAGCGGCCCTGGAAACTCGAGCGCCTACTCAATCAACTGGAGAACGTATGGGGACACGTTGCTGGGCTTTCCTGCTGGTATGCACGGTTGTGTTGGGGTTCTACGCGCCAGCAACCGCCGAGGAGCCACCCCCCGCCGCTGCCGCCCCCATCGACATCGTGACGTTGAAAGACGGAAGCGTCCTCTATGGGGAAGTGCTCGAAATGGACGGCGGGATCCTTCTTCTGAAGAACCCAGCCAACCCCGACAATCTGATCAAACTCAAATGGGACAGCGTAGCCAAACTCACGGTCACGCATCCGATCCCATTTCACTTGAAAGAAGGCACGGTCCTCAATGGGACCACAACGGCGGGACCGGACGGTGTGCTGGTCATCCACGCCGAGCCTCTCAAGGGCACGATGGAAGTGCCCATGAGCGACGTCAAGTCCGTCAATCCGTTGGTTCAGCCGTCGGTCATTTACGTCGGTAATCTTACCGGCGGTTACTCACAAACCACCGGCAATAGCCACTTGCGTAACGCCAGTCTCCTTGGTGAATTGGTGGCACGGGGCGAGCTGCTGCGTCTCACGATGAACGTTCGCTATGTGTACGGCGACGACAAAGGCTCGCTCATCACCCGGAACGCCCGCGGCACGATCAAATTAGACTTTTTCATTACGAAAAAGCTTTTCTGGTTCACGTCGGCCTACTTTGAAAACGATCAATTCCAAGACCTCAAACTGAGAACCGCACTCGCCACCGGCCCCGGCTATCAGTGGGTTGACCGCGGAGACTACGAAGGAATTTCGAAAGATATGACGCTCTACACCGAAGCCGGTATTGCGTATTTCAATGAGGATTTCACTACCGCGCCAGACACGTCGAGCGTCCGTGCACGTGTTTCGGTGAAGTGGAATTGGCCGTTGTATGAAGACAGCATTACGATTTATCACTTCAGTGAGTTCTTCCCCTCCCTCCAAAACTTCTCCAATGTGTTCTTTACGATGGATAACGGCGTCCGCTTCAAACTGTGGAAAAACTTCATCAGCAGCTTCCAGATCACGACCCGGTACAACAGCCAACCGGCGCCCGGAACCACCGATACGGACAACCTCTATCTCATCACGTTAGGGTATGCGTTAGACACGACAAGGAAACGCTAGCGAGTCTTTCACCATCTTCCCAAAGGAGGACGTATGCTGAAAGAGTTCAAAGAGTTCGCGATGAAGGGCAATGTCCTCGACATGGCCATCGGCGTGATCATCGGCGGAGCATTCGGCAAGATCGTCACGTCGCTGGTCAGCGACGTCCTGATGCCCCCGCTGGGTCTCGTGTTGGGCAAGGTCGACTTTTCCAGCCTGTTTCTCAACCTCTCCGGCACTCCGCAGCCCTCGCTTGCGGCGGCAAAGGCGGCCGGGGCACCTACCGTCAATTATGGGGTGTTCCTGCAGACCGTGTTGGATTTCATCATCATTGCCTTCGTGATCTTCATGATCGTCAAGCAGGTGAACCGGCTCAAGACACCGGCCGCCCCTGCGGCTCCGACTACGAAAGACTGTCCCCTGTGCCTTTCGACCATTCCCATAAAGGCCACGAAGTGCGCGCATTGCACATCCTCCGTTTGAATCATGGGATGTGCTCCATTTTCACCGCAATACCGTGAGGAGTATGTATGTCGACACGTCTCACTCGAACCGTGCTTGCTCTGATCGCACTCAGTACAGTCGCCGGTTGCAGCGGTCAAAAAATCCAGACGCTGAAGGATGCCGTCTGTTGCGACGGTGGCTATGAATATCGGTACGGAGATCGCTTCGCAGCCGAGAAGGCGTCCTCCGATCGTTTCGCCGCGCTGGAGCGCGAACGGCAGCGATTGAGCGATGAATTGTCCGCCGCCAGAAAAGAGAACGAGGCCCTCTCGGCCAAGAGCAGATCCTTGGAGGATCAATTGGCCAATCGCGATCGGGAACTGAGTTCCTCGCGCGCCAAGACCGAGAGCATCCAAGGAGAACTCAATCAGGCGAACGCACGCAGCGCCGAACTCGAGCGGCAACTAGCCACTTCTCAAAGCAGTCTCGCGTCATCTCAGTCGCAAGTTTCGGCCCTGCAGGCCGGCGCCGGCGACAGTGGGAAGCTCGCCGCCGAGCTGGCCGCGGCTCAAGTCACGGTCGCCGCTCTGCAGGCGGGAGCCGGTGACAAGGACAAGCTCGCAGCCGAGCTCGAACAGGCCAAGAAACGGATCGCCGAGCTGGAATCTCAGCTCGCGGCGCTCAATGCCGCCGGAGCCGATAAGGAGAAACTGGCGGCTGAGCTGGCGGCCTCGCAGCAGCGAACTGCTGAATTAGAAAAGCAACTTGCTGATCGGGATCGACAGTTGGCCGGCCTTCGCGGAGACCTCTCGGCCGAGATGGCCAAACTCAAGGAAGCTCAACGTGGCCTGGTCCGGGCGCTGCGGCCGCAGATCGAGAAAGGCAACATCATGGTCGACCTGAACAACGAGCGTCTGCTTATCAACCTGGCGTCCGGCTATCTGTTCGGGTCGGGAGAGGATCAGCTGAAATCCGCCGGCGCCGATGCGCTGAAGCAGGTTGGATCGATCTTGAAGGATTTCCCGGAATATCGAATCAGCGTCGACGGCCACACCGACAATCGGCCAATCCGCAGCGAGCTCAAGAAGAAATTCCCGTCCAACAAAGAGCTTTCAGAAGCACGTGCCGCCAATGCCGCACTGGCACTCGGAGAAGGCGGTTTGAGCGCCGTGACGACGCACGGCTATGCCGACACCAAGCCCGTCGTGCCGAACACGACCGACGCCGGACGCGCGAAAAACCGCCGCGTCGAAGTCGTGGTCACGAAGTAAGGTTCCTAGTGGCGCCGGGGGCGGATTCGCCCCCGGCGCGTTGAACCGTCAGTGCTTGCAAAGCGATTGCTCGACGGCACCGGCATTGGCCTGGCCGGCGACGGTCGAGAGAATCTTGTAATGGCCCAACCCCAGTTCCTTGCCATAGGCTTCGCCAACGAGGACATCCTGCACGTGTTGGTGATCTGAAGCCCGGAAGACCGACTTCCCCTCTTTCAAGCCGTCAAACTCGTGGCCTTCGAGCGCCTTGATCAATGAGGCAGTGTCCGTACTGCCGGCCCGCTGCATGGCTTCAAGGATCTGTGTCATCGCGGCGTAGCCGAGATAACAGCGTGACGTGGGCGTATGGTTGTACTTGTCGATGACCCCCTGGATGAAACGTCTCGAGCTCTCTGTATTGATCTTGGGATCCCAGATCAAACCCCAGATGCCGGCGTTGCTGGCATACCCGAGCGGACGGCCGATTTGCTCACCGCCAATGAGCCCGCCGACGCCGATCTTGTCCTTGGCCATCTCGAGTTTTGCATAGGCCTTGAGCGCATTGACGAGATCCCAGCCGTAGAGATTCAAGATGATCGCCGTCGGCTGCTTCTCTTTTGCCGCGGTCAGCTGCGGCACAAAATCCGTCGTCCCAAACGGCGTGATCGCTTCTCCGACGATTTCTACTTTGTGGGGTTGCGACGCATCAAGGAGCGCCTGAGCACAGGATTTTCCGTCGATCGTGGATGCCGTAATCATATACCAGCGAGTCCCGTAGGCTTTGGCCAGATGCGGACCCACCGCCTGGGCCAGCATATGGGCATTGGGCATGAACACGAACGTCTGCGCATTGCACGCCGCGCCGGTTAATTCTGGGATGTGTGCGCCCGTGACCATGAACAGCTTGTTTTCCTTCGCCGCCAACGCACTTACCGCAAGCGCGCAGTCGCCGTTGAATGTGCCCATCAGGGCATCGACCCGGTCCTCCTTGATGAATTTGGTGGCCACTTTCACCGCCTGGTCGGGGTTTGAGGCGTCATCGGCCTCAAGCATAGTCACGGGTCGCCCCAACACACCGCCTTTCTTATTAAATAGATCGACGGCCACGTTGGCACCATGCACATCGTGAATGGAGGACGTTTTATAGGGACTGGACAATGGGTCCAAGATACCGATCTTGATCGGCTCGCCGGCGTGGGCTTCCCGAATGCCGAAATCGAGCAGGGTCCGCTGCCCATTCAGAGTTCCAAGCGCCAGCGTACCGCCGGTGATTGCGGTCCACTGCAAGAAGCGTCTGCGTGACATGTCCTGCATAATGTCCGCCTCCTCTAAGTAATGTTTCTAAGTCCTATTGGCCCGCCCATGATTTCATAACTTCTCCCCTGGTCTCAAGCCTTGGCGTTCGAAGCGAGACGGATTCCTTCAAATCGGCCACACCATGGGTGTTCGGGCGGGGGAAATCGACGCACGGCGGAGGGAACGGGTCTGTCGAGGTCTAGCTGTATTGGTCTTCCGTATAGACCTGTTTGATCGACCAGAACACCGCTTCTTTGAGCTTCTTGATTTTAGGATCGGGAGGATCGTTCCGGATTTTCTGGAGTTTCTTGTCGAGATCAAACAACGGTTGGACCGACCGCCGGTCAGGGACTCGGCCCAGGGCCCATGCGACTTCCGTTTGCACGGTAATGTCGATCCCCGGCGCATCCAACATCTCGAGCAATGGAGGCACAACCGACGAATCGTTGTGAGTATTTCCCAAATCTCCCAGGCCCTTGGCCGCGGCAGCTTGCAGTTCCGGTTGTTTCGAATGTTTCAAGATGTCGACAAGAATGGGAATACCTTCCTTCCCCATGCTGCCCAGCGCAACGGCCGCCTCTTGGGAAAGATTTTTGTCCTTCAGTGCCGCCTTCAGTGTCGGCAGCGCTTCATCCGCCTGCATCTCCCCCAGCAGGGAGATGATTTTGATCTTGCGCACCTGCGGGGTATCGGCGGCATCCAAGAGTTTCAGCAGCCGCTCCGGATGCCCCCACTCGGCGGCCAACAACACGGGAAAATCATACTGCTCCAGTTTCTCCCGCAATTTCGCCATGGCATAGCTTCCCGGGTCGCCCGCGTGGGCCGAGGCCGCTGCAGCAGCGGCATCCTCGAAATCCGTACGCACCTCCTTTTCCCATTTGATCTTGGTCTCGCCAAGGAGATAGCTCAGCTGGCAGGCGGGTCCCTTCCAAAGCCGCGAGGGGGCGTCGGGTAGGTCGGCATCGCCTCCTGCCGCGGTGGTCCCTTCCCAGGTCTTGCGTTGCTCGCATTTGAGCTTAAATGTAGCCTCGTGGGGCTTGGCGGCATCCCGCACGACGGTATAGCCCAACTCGCCCAGCCGGCGAGCGGCAACATCCGCAATGGGAGCCGCATCCACGGGGCCCTTGTCCGTCAAGGCAATGGCGACCACGAGAACCGTTTGAATTTTCTCCAACTGGGCTTTTTGTTCCGCAGTCAAGTAGTCACGGTAGGCTTCGACGGGAGCAGAAAACAGCGCGACTGAAACCATCAGAGCCAGGATGGAAAGCAGGAAGCCGATGCGCATGGTGCACCTCCCTACCGGTACGCTGGCAGGACGACGACGATATGATGCATTCCATTATACTGGCCGCGAGGGGTCGGGGCTACTTTTCAGTGCCTTGCCGCGCGACCCGCTTCACGTACAAATTTCGCCACCGGACAGCACGGGAAACCTCCGACCCTCCCCGCAGGAGTATGGGTTGACAGTTGGGCGCATCCAACTGTACAAAATAGCAGCATCGCCGTATAGTTGCGCAGGTTTGCTGACTCGGCTGGAACCCCGTTCCAGCGCATCCCGCCGTGCGAGAGTGGCGGAACTGGCAGACGCGCGAGACTTAGGATCTCGTGGGCAACCGTGGGGGTTCAAGTCCCCCCTCTCGCACCACACCCTGTTCCGGCAGTGGGCAACCAACTGTGCCGGTAACGAAGCTCGTAACGAATAAGGACATCGCACGACAGATGAAGATGGAAATGACAGAGCTCGGACCGATGAAACGGGCTCTCAAGATCGAGGTGCCGGTCGAAGAAGTGGCCCAGCGCTTTATACAGGCCTATAAGGAATTGAACAGGCAAGTCCGTGTCCCGGGCTTCCGGCCGGGTAAAGCCCCGCAGGCATTGCTCGAACAGCGTTATGCGAAAGCTGTGGAAGAAGATGTCCTTCGGAGTCTTGTCCCGGATTACTACGACCGCGCCGTCCGTCAGGCCGGCATTTCACCGGTACTGGTCGAAATTCCTCCTCTCGAACGCGTAAAAATCAAGCGCGACGCTCCCTTCACCTTCACCGCCACGGTCGAGATCAAGCCGAAGATCGAGCTGCGGGACTATAAGGCCCCGAATCCGATTTCGCTGAAGCCCGATACCCGGACCGTCACTGAAGAGCAGCTCACCAAAGGCATGAACGTGCTGCGCGAGCAACATGCGAGGCTCGAAGCGCCCCCATCAGGGCATAAGGCCTCAGAAGGGGATTTCGTCATCCTGTCCATCGAAGGTTTCCTCGACGGCCAGCCGCTCGAGGGTAGTAAGAAGGCCGGCCACCTCCACAAAGTCGGCTCAAAAGCTTCGGTGCTGGGGCTGGAGATCGACCAACACGTGCTCGGGAAAGCCGAAGGGGATACCGTCGAAATTCCTCAACCCTATCCCGCCAGTCACCCCGATGCCCGCGTCGCCGGCAAAACCGTCACGTTCCAAATTGCGGTGAGTGCAGTCAAGATCAAGACGCTGCCGGCCTTGGACGACGAATTCGCCAAGGACTGCGGCGCCTATGCCTCGCTCGCGGAGTTACAGGACCGGTTACGCACAGAAATGGAGAAGGCGCTCAAGCGCGAGATTGAAGAGGGGTACAAAGACACGATCGTGAAACGTCTGGTTGAAACCCATCATTTCGACCTCCCGGAGACGCTCGTTGAGCGCGAGCTGGAAGCGATCCTTCGTCAACATGTGCAACAACGCCAACGTCGAGGATCTGTCGAAAGTACCTCAGGGCTCGAAAGTGCCGACATCGCGAAATTGCGCCAGGACAACCGCGAGGAGGCGTCCCGTCGCGTCAAGGTCGGCCTGATTCTGGAGGCCGTCGCAGAAAAGGAACAGCTGACGGTGACCCAGGAGGACTTTGACAATGAAGTTCGCCGCCTGTCGTCCGAACTGAAGATCGGTCAGGCGGAGCTGGTCAAAATGATCCAGGCCGGCGGACAAGATTCAATCGAAGAATTACGGGCGAGGATTTTGGCGGACAAGTCGCTGGATTTCGTCTATCGCAACGCGGTCATTCAAAAGTAGCGATTGCTGAGAGCGCCAGTTCCCCGTGTCACTTCGGGAAAGGAAGAAGCTGCATGTTAGTTCCCATCGTAGTAGAGCAAACCAATCGAGGCGAGCGAGCCTATGACATCTATTCTCGGCTTCTGAAAGATCGCATCATCTTCTTGGGAGCTCCGATCGACGATATCTTCGCCAACCTCATCATCGCGCAGTTGCTGTTCTTGGAGGCTGAAGACCCAGAGAAAGATATCAATCTGTATGTCAACTCTCCCGGCGGTAGCGTCACGGCCGGATTGGGCATTTACGACACGATGCAGTACGTCAAGCCGCCCATCAACACCATCTGTCTGGGACAGGCCGCCAGCATGGGAGCGCTTTTGCTCACGGCGGGGACAAAGGGGAAGAGATTTGCCCTGCCCAATGCGCGTGTCATGATCCATCAGCCTCTGGGTGGTTTTCAGGGGCAGGCAACCGAGATCGACATTCATGCGAGAGAAATTCTCAAGATTCGCGAGCGGCTGAACGAGATCATGGCCAAGCATACAGGGCAGCCCATCGAAAAGATCGCCCACGATACCGAGCGGGACTACTTCATGTCCGGCGAGGAAGCGAAGCGGTACGGCTTGATCGACGAGGTGATCACGCGGGCGCCCAAATCATTGAAGGTGGCGTCGGAGAAGGACGGGGCCAAGGACAAGTAATACCGGGAGGACGCATGGCCAAGCAGGAAAAGATGGATCGACACCTTCGTTGTTCGTTTTGCGGAAAAAGCCGCGACGAAGTCCGTAAACTGATCGCGGGACCGACCGTGTACATCTGCGACGAATGTGTCAATTTGTGCAACGACATCATTGCGGAAGACTGGGAAGAGGCCAAAGAAGAGATCTCTTCAAAACTTAAGAAGCCCTCGGAAATCAAGCACCACCTGGATCAATACGTCGTCGGTCAGGAACGGGCCAAGAAAATTCTATCGGTGGCGGTTCATAACCACTACAAGCGCATTTCGGCGAAGGAAAAAGATGTCGACGACGTGGAGCTCCAGAAGGGCAACATTCTCATGGTGGGCCCCACCGGCACCGGAAAAACCCTGCTGGCCCAGACACTCGCCAAGTATCTGGACGTACCCTTCACCCTTGCGGATGCGACGACGCTGACCGAAGCCGGCTACGTCGGCGAGGATGTGGAAAACATCATCCTCAAGCTTCTGCAGGCGTCGGATTATGACGTGGAACGCGCCGAGCGCGGCATCGTGTACATCGACGAGATCGATAAGATCAGCCGGAAGAGCGACAGCCCATCGATCACCCGTGACGTCTCGGGAGAAGGTGTCCAGCAGGCCCTCCTTAAACTCATCGAAGGCACCGTCGCCAATGTGCCTCCGCAGGGCGGGCGCAAGCATCCTCATCAGGAGTTCATTCAGGTCAACACGAGCAACATCCTCTTTATCTGTGGTGGGGCGTTTGTCGGACTCGAACAGATCATCGAGCAGCGTCTGAACCGGAAAGCCATGGGGTTTGGTGCAGAAATCCGCGGGCGGGCGGACGTGCGGCTGGGTGAACTGTTCGAGCGGGTACAGCCCGAGGATTTTCTGAAGTACGGGCTGATTCCGGAGTTCATCGGCCGTCTCCCCGTGGTGGCCACCCTCGATGAACTTGACGAACGTGCATTGATCAAGATTTTGACTGAGCCGAGAAATGCCCTCACCAAGCAATACGAGAAACTGCTTTCATTCGAGAAAGTGAAGCTGAAATTCACCGAGGGCGCCTTGGGAGCGGTGGCGCGGAAGGCGTTCACCCAGAAAACCGGAGCCCGCGGACTGCGGGCGATATTGGAAGAGGTCATGCTGGACGTGATGTATGACGCGCCGTCGCAGAAGCAGATCAAAGAGGTCTTCATCACCGAGGATGCGATTCTCGGCAAGCACCCTCCCATCCGCATTTTCGAGCAGGACAAGGACATCAAGACCGCCTAACCGCTGGACATTGCTCGCGCTTTCGCATCGCCGACCCGGCCCACGAGCCGGGTCGGTTTGTTCCCGAACATTCAATTCCCTCCGAGTGCTGTCGGGCGTCGCGTGTTTCCGCCCATTCTCTTCGCCTGGCAGGCCACGGATAACTCTCGGCTTTTGCTCGACAAGCTGAAACGCTGCGCTATACTTGCCAGGGTGAGCTGCTAGGGAGGACGCGTGAAATATCCGGTGGTTTCAAGCCTGCGCCATAAGGGTAAGAC